>CALFWW010000181.1 GCA_937928575.1 uncultured Saprospiraceae bacterium
TGCATTTGGAAACATTGGAAGAAACCGAATAGACGGATGAAGAATTTTATACGACTAGGAGTGTTTTCTAACATTGCTTATTCATGGTTACGTTCTCGGATGGGCGGTTGGCGTATCGCCTGCAGTCCAATCATGAGAACAACAGTGACTATCGAACGGCTTAAACAACGAGGATATCGTTCATTTGCCGAGTATTATCAACGGAAAGTTTATGGTTAATGAACCGCCGTATACGAGACCCGTACGTACGGTGGTGTGAGAGGTGCACTCCGTCAACTAGTTGTTGGCGGAGCCATCTACTCGATTACCTGTCGTTATTCTTCTTCTTCAATTACATCAGGTTCTTCAATAAATGGTACTTCAAAAATCAATGGTATGTTTGATTTGAAAGCTTTACCTGCAGCAATTGCTTGTCTAAATTTAAGTAATGGCAACAGTTTAACTACTTCATTTCCAAAATAGTTTGAAAGGTAGTCACTACTAGTTTTATCGAACACTTGAAACGCTATTATAGTGTTGCATTGTGTAAGAATTGTTTTGGAAACGTTTGCGGTTCTTTGAGCGATTACCATTAAGCCTACATTATACTTTCTGCCTTGAAGAGCAATTTGGGCGATACTGTTTAAGAGTGGTTGACCCACTTTATCAGATACACCTGAAAAATTCCACTCAGGAACAATTGTATGGGCTTCTTCTAAAACTAAACAAACTCGCTTACCAAAGTTGCCATTGTTTTTTGCAATGTGAAATAGAATTCTAAAGAACGTTTTAGTGTAACTCAAGACTCCTGATGAATTTGCAACATCTGGTAGTTCAAAAATTGATATAGAACTTTCACTTTCAAGAAATGCTTTTAGCTCTTTAAACATTGCCTTGCTTACTTCTCCCTTTAGTTTCCGTGTATTATCTGTGTCCTTGTTGTAGTTTTCTCCTTTCTCAATCTCTATATCGTCAATTTTTTTGAAGAGGCTTTTTGACACTCCATCTGATATTGTTTTAGTAGGATTCAACTCTTTGAATTTACCAATGTATTCACCTGTGAAATCGATACATATTACATTCGTATCTGGATCTTTTAAATATTCACGAATTAAGTTTCTCGCAAATATTGATTTTCCTGTTCCTGTTACACCAATTATTGCAGTATGATGAGTTATAGCTGTAGTCTTGTCTATTATAACTGGGTAATTTGTTTCTGGTATACTTCCAACTAAAAATTCTGTAGCAGATAGAGGAGTATTTTCAATATGCGATGAAATGTAAACAGGAGAATTAATTTGAGGAACCCAGCCAAATTTTTCAAATTGTGATTTTTCAGAATTCCAAGTTCCAAGTTGCACGGCTTCTCCAATAATCAGACCTGTTTGATTTTTGTTTTCTAAAGGTTCAATCTTTGTAGTGCCATCTACAATTTGATAAAGTACTTTAGTTTTTTTGTTTCCAACATATACTTCTAAAAGACTACTGTGAGAAATTGTTGTTCTCGAATTGTAAATAAATCGAATGACATCAATTTTTGATTGCTCTGTTACAATACCAATAAATCTGTCCAAGTAGGTTGTGTTAACATCTTGATTTATTTTGTAAACTATGTCAACGGTGTGATTCTGAAAGATATTTGCCCCATCAAAAATTGTCTCGATTTCGCTGGTTGTAAGAACTTTTATCCATTGTTCTTCATTCAGTAAATAGGAATCAACTATTAAGCCTTTTCTTACTTTCTCTTTATTTCCAATTGAGTATTTGAATTCTACGAAATCAAAGATATTTGTGCTTTCTGGTCGTTCATCGAAAAGTTTTACTAAAAAAGTATTTTTGGATTGAACCCCAAATATTTTACCTAAAGCATTTTCTTCTTTTATAGTTTCTTTTGGTTCAAAAAGGCTGTTGAGTGCATTCGCAATTGCAGGTAAATTAAGAAGCATAAAAATCAACCAATAAAGTAACAGAGCATTAAATCCTTTTGTGTTTGATCCAAATTGCATAAGTATTCCCCATAGGAAGAAAGCTGAAAATATTGCTTCTGGTCTTCCAATTTGTCGGTTTACTCTTGATATTAATTGTATTGTTTTGTTCTCACTAGGAAGTGGTTTATTTCTTAGTAACATTATTACATAGCTACTAACAGCTAAATAAATTGTAATTAATAGGAAGAGCCAAAAAGTAAACTTCCTTTCACTTTGGTCCACAAGTAGAAGTGAAATAGAAGCTGTGACTGCATTTACAAATATGTTGGAGTCTTTTGAAAAATGTGGTTGAGTAACTAAAGACAAAAGAATTAGCAAAAGGAAACCTGAAGTGAACCAAAAGTCATTAAGTAAGAAATTGAAGTCACCAGTTACCCATTTTCCAATTACTGTAAGTACAATTACAGAAAGTGCCAATAGGATTAATCTGGTTCTTTTGTTCATTTTTCACTTTTTAATGACAGGTAACAATTAGATAAACAACACTATGTTGTTTATCCCGCTTTTTTATGAATAAACAACACTATGTTGTTTATTCAATTCATATTCGCCAGTTAAGTTAAGGAATCAAATGGGTTTTTTACGAGTTTGAAATTTGAATTTGAAATATGAGTATATATTTCAGTAGTTTTTATACTTGAGTGGCCAAGAAATTTTTGTATTTGTCTCAAATTAGTGCCATTTTCTAACAAATGTGTTGCGAAACTATGCCTAAATATGTGAGCGGTTACTTTTTTATGAATACCAACACTGGAAGCTGCTTTCTTGATAATTTTTCCAACACTTGTAGATGAATATTTACCTCCTTTTGCCCCTTCGAATAGATAAATTTTAGGTCTATATTCAATAAAATACTTCCGGAGCTCAGGCAATAATTTAGAACTAAGTTGAACATACCGATCTTTCCCGCCTTTAGCATCCCGCACATGTATCATCATGCGATCGCTGTCTATGTCTGATATTTTGAGTTCTAGCAATTCGTTCATCCTTACTCCCGTGGAATATAAAAGACTTAGAATGCAGCGATGCTTCAAATTCTTTGTAGCTGAAATAATACTTGCGATTTCTTTTTGGGAAAGTACCTTAGGTAAATATTTCTTTTTCTTTGGCCGATCGAGATTGTAAAAACGATTGGGCATTTCTAACACAATTTCGTAGTAAAATTTAATACTATTAATAGATTGATTGATGTAGGTATCCGAACGTTCTTGGCGAATTAAATATGTTAAATAATTTCGTATATCCTGATCATTTATCTCTAACAACGCTTTGTTTTTATAATAATTTATAAACTTTTCAAAACAACTAATATAGGTTTTGGCTGTACTATAAGCATACTTTTTTATCTCTAGCTTTTGTAAATAGGTTTCAGGACATCGTAGCCAATCTTTTGTATAGATTTTCTTTTTGCGAATTGAAGTCAAATCCAAAGGTGCGGAACCTTTATTTACTGGTTTATTTGTAAAAAATTTTTGCCCATTTACCCAACAAACGCCTCTGAAGGTAGAGAATATAAGCCCAATATTTCTCTTAGTATTTGGAAGGTAAGCCATGTTGTATTTTTTACTCCATTTTATTCCAGGTATTCCTTTAATAAGACTTTGTATTATTTTATTCGGGTAAAATTGAATTCCAATTTGCTTCTGCTGGTTGATTATTAAGTGACTTAAATTGATCCGTAATTTGTTTTGTAATGGGTCCATTTTGATTTAGTTTAATCGACTTTTTCAATTTTGATTTCAAATAAAAAATTTGATCTAAGGCCGCTAAATTAACCGTATATGAAATTAAAGCCTTACATTATTGGTTATTAACCGTTAAAAACCGATATTAACCGTTATAAACGATTAAGTAAAGCAAGCACTAGTGAAAAAGTTATGTCGATTATGTAAGAAAAAATTTACGGGTAGAGCAGATAAAATATTCTGTTCAATCGCTTGTAAGAATGACTATCATGTCCGTTTGAGAAGAGTTACTATTCAAGCTACCAAAAGTATTGATGAAATATTGCATCGTAATCGCTCCATATTATTAGAACTTTTGGGCAAACGAAACAAGAAAGTAAAAATGGATCGATATGAATTAGAAAAGAAAAAGTTTAATTTCAACTACATCACTGGCTATGACATTAATAAATCAGGGAAGACCTATCATCATGTTTATGATTTTTCGTATATGACGTTTAGTGACACGACTATTCTTATCGTGAGACGTTAAAATATTCGATTTGTAATATTAGTTCTCTATTACAACAAAAGACTTACTACTCGTAAAATTTTTAGTTCTAACACGCAGCATGTAAATACCAGTATCTAAATGAGTAGTAATACGGATATTGGATAAATGGTCTTGTGGTTCTGTCTTTGTGAATACGATTTGACCAGTTGCATCATACACTTGGATCAATATCTCCCCGACAGCTGCATTCGGCAATTGAATCGTCAGGTCAGAGTGGGTAGGATTCGGGTAAACAAAAATATCTTCCTTTTCAATAGTGATACTTGCTTTTATAATGTTGGAATAGGAGAAAGTACCATCTAAATCTATTTGTTTTAGTCGGTAATAATTATCTCCTCGAAATGGTTGACTGTCTTGCAATTGATATTGACTGGTAAATTGAGTCGTTCCATTTCCTTCAACCATCCCGATAGGAGAGAAGATTCTCGAATCAGCTGATCTTTCAACAATGAAATATTGATTGTCAGTTTCACTTTCAGTTACCCAAGCTAAGTCTACTTTTTTATTTTCAACAACATTTGCACGAAATGAAGTCAAAGAAACCGGTAATTGAATGAATGTACTTTTTGAGGCAAAAGTAAATTGATCGCCATTGTTTAAATTTTGTTCTTTGAATGTTATGGTAGCTGTCACTTCGTCTATCGCAACCAAACTCTCTGATAATTCAGCTGGAATCGTTTCGTCAAGAAAAGATCCATCATTATTACTATCAATCACCAATCTGATGTCTTTAGGATTAATGTCTCCAAAAACATCGTAGTTTAAGCAAACATCATGTTGACCAATATCTCCAATTTCTGAAACAGCCCAAGTGGTTGCCAACATAGAAGCAGCTCCTTCTGGTGTTTCATTGGACAATTCATTATATTCAATTTTGTCAGTTCCCCAAAACATATATTCTCCCTCATTCAAATCAGAAGGATTCGATATGCACACAATTCCAGTGCCCTTACTTCCCAACAATACATCATCGACTCCGCTTGACCCAATACCTGCTACATTATGGTCAAAATTACCGTTATTTGGGGAGTCCATTTCATAAACATTGAGCTCCGTTAATTCAATGTTATATTTTGCGGAAAGGTAGTTATGGATAGCTATATTTTCGGAAGTGTTGATAGTGTTCGCATATATGACTAATTCTGCTAATTCCCCTTCAAAAAAATTGTCAAAATTGACCAATGCTTCCGTCATTCCACCACCAATCTCATTCGGAATGAAGAGATTCCCAATTCCAGAATTAACTCCTTCTGAAATAAATTCGCCATCCATATAAATAGTGGACTTTTTGTTGACTACTTCAACCTTCCAAATGTGGAATTCATTACCGATAAGAAAATACGGAGGATTATTGTTTATTGAATTTACTGCCGGGAAATAATTGAATCCATATTCATAAGCTGCGATACCATTGGTGCCTAATGATACCCCAAAACCTGCATTGTTTCCACTTTTAAAGGTAGGTGCAAGTACATATTTTTGAAAGTCCAACCCATGGAAATTTCCATCTTCAATTACAGTCATGGGATCCGTGTCATGAATCACATTCGCTTTTGCTACGAAGATAATGGTGAAGTTATTTTTTATATCCAATGGGTTGATTATTTCTTGATCCTCATCCTGATCGTCGTCATCCTCGTCATTCTCATCATCGTCGTCATCGTCATCTTGATCGTCATCGTCATCATTTTCTTCATCATCTTCTTGAATGAATAATTGAAAGAAATCATTTTTGCCATCAAATGAAATGGTAGGGTAAACATCGTTGATGGCATTAAATTTAAAAGTGGGGCGCTGTTCTAGTTGTGAAGGAATACCAACAACCTGATATCCTGCTTGGTCGGCCCAGGCATTCACTTTTATACCGTTAATGGCGGTAGGAGTAATGTTAGAACCTTTATCAGCTTTTAGCCAAACTACCAAGTTGCTGGAGCCATCTGTTGATCCTGATCCTCCAGGACCAGTTTGAGCCAATGAAAAAATGGGGCATAATAGTAAAAGTATTACTAGACGCATCGGTTATAGGATATGGGTTAACAAATTATTTACACAAAGTAAATAAGATTACAAGCTTACGAATGGGATAATAATTTAGTTGTTTTCGACTGGCGTTTTCTCTCTGAATCAATTGAAGGATATGACTTAAAATTGATTCACCGCAATATTACAACGATTATTCATTTATCATCTCTGTTTATACAAGATACAATTGTTATATTTAAAATGTCTATTATTTTTTTACAAAAGACTAATAATGAGTAAAATAAATATACGAAATATTTGTATTGCATTGGTTTTCATTTGTTTACATAGTTGTTCCTCCAATAAAAATTCTTCAGCTACCGGATTTTTATTAGAAGAATCAGATGCGAAAGCTATGAAAATTGCTGATCAAGTAATGAAAGCGATGGGAGGCCAAAAAGCATGGAATGAAACCCGTTATTTGACCTGGGATTTTTTTGGTAGTCGATTCCATATTTGGGACAAAAAGGAAAATCGAGTGCTTGTATGGAACGAGAAGAAGAAAAATATCGCATCCCTAAATTTGAATACAATGGAAGGAAAGGTGATGATTGACGGAAAAATGAAAACCAATCCAGATAGCATTGCTTTTTATATGCAAAAAACGAAAGAAGCGTGGATCAATGATAGCTACTGGTTGGTAATGCCATTTAAATTAAAGGATTCTGGAGTTCGATTGAAATATGTCAAAAAAGAAGATAACCACGATATCCTTGAACTTACTTTTAAATCCGTCGGCGTCACACCGCAAAATAAGTATCATGTTTACGTAGATCAGGACACACATTTAATTGATCAATGGGATTTTTTTGATAAAGCAACTGATGCTAAACCAAGATTCTCAACACCGTGGAAGGATTATAAAAAATATGGAAGCATAATGTTAAGTGGAGACAGGGGAGGGGATTACCAACTCACCAATATTGCGGTCCCAGGTATTATTCAAGATCGCTTTTTTGAAGTGGACACGACCATTAATTACAAAACAAAGCATTTGCAAGATTTTTAAAACACCCTTGATCCGGGAGGATTCAACGGCAATAATAAAAGTTGCTTGTCATCCTGAGCATTGGCTATGCCAAGATGTCGAAGGATCAAGCAATTTTACAGGTTTCAAATTTCGACCATGTGGAGAAATCTTATTACAATCAGTGTCGGGGAGGATCCAAAAAATCTCTAGTATTATAGAATCCACCCCAGCCTTGCGTCCGCCCAGATGCATAATAAAAGTTGCTTGTCATCCTGAGCATTGGCTATGCCAAGATGTCGAAGGATCAAGCAATTTTACAGGTTTCAAATTTCGACCATGTGGAGAAATCTTATTACAATCAGTGTCAACAATCAAAAATATCTACAGATTAAACCCATTAATCTCAAAATCACTCCCATTATATTCCAACAATTCATATTATATTTTGGAATAATATTTGATGGAACTAGTTTGAGTTATTTTTTCAATTTTGAAGCTAAATAATTGAAAAATAGCTACTTACTAAAGTTACTTTTATTTTCATTTTTTATTCAAATCTATTCTAAGGAGAAGTTTGTAAGTTATCGTTGCTATTTTAAAATCAATAGTAGATAAAAAAGAAACGTCACAATACTTGGAAATTACCGAACCAAATGATCAACGAATTTAAGTAATTGCTTATTCACCCACTACGTAAAAATCACAATATGAATTCCCATGACTTTAACAAAATGATGTCGCTCATCTCTAAACTGCGGGTAGCTATTGACCATGCGAAAAAAACCGATTCTACCTTCAATAAATGTCATACGCAATCTATTTCTTTCATTGATGAATTGGATGGGCATATGAAAAAAATTGAGGAGGGATTGACAACTGCCAGAGTGCTAAAACCTGGTATTGATTCGGATAGTCCTTTGGAGGGACCAACGACTTATTTATAAACCAATTTAAACATATTATGTGTGATGAATGTTAGATTTTGTCTTAGTAATTCTAGAAAAACGAGTTTAACGGCTGCTCAACTAAATAAAGTCGAGAAAGCGATTGAAATTTTGAATCAAATTATTACTAGTCCAGGTTTCAAGAATAAAGTTTGTGCTTTCAATTGGACAGGAGAAAATGGAAATACTTACAGCCGTTTTCATATGAGTAATGCAATGTCGAATACCCAAGTGTGGAGTTGTTTATCCAATGCCACCAGTAATTGGGGGAATAATAAAGTACACCGTAGCAATCAAATGATAGAGGTCGTCCCATGTACCACAAAAGCAGATTATAAAAACGAAAATTGGTCTGTGACCAGTAATATTTGTATCAATAGTTTGCATATTTCCAACATCACATATACGCCTGTCCATTTAGCAAGTGCTATGTTTCACGAATATTGTGTCAATTGCTGTGGCTTTGCTGCTATTACCAATGGAACCATCTCAGAATACACCGATTGGACCGTTCCTTTTGCATGTGGAGTATTGATTAAGGATTGTGTGGCAAGTGCATTTCCAGATGACTTTGATATTCAAAATATGGCGGATCAATGTAATAGTGCTGCGTATAATTATTTTCCGCCTTCCATGATTTGGAATGACAACGAAAGACACGAAATGATCTTAACAAGCACCGCTTGTGTCAAAGTCGATCAAACCATTTATGCGATGGAATTGGAACTAGATTGTTTGCAAAATTGTCAAGAACATAATAATGAAATAGCAGATCGAATGACAGTCATCCAAAATTGTATTGAATCGCTGAAACGAATGAGAAAGGAGTTGTTTATCACTTCTTTGGATGGATCAGAAGTCACGATGATGCCTAGTGAAATGCCTATGCAGATGTCGTTGGTTTCTTCTAGTTGATTTTTTCAAGCAGCATGACGCTATTTTGTTACACACAGAAAGCGCAGAATCCGCAGAATGCATACGTGCTCTTTCTGCGGATTCTGTGTGAAATAAAAATTTGCGCGAAACAAATTAAACCTTAGTTACAGTGAGCCTGCCTGACTGCGCCAAGCAGACAGGGCTTTCCAACGCAGATATCGATAAATTTTATTCATAGATAACCGCCATTTTGGGGTTCAATCTGTATAACCCCCAATTCCTGCCCAACCTTCACAAACGCAGCAACCGCCTTCTCCAAATGATGTTGCTCATGACCTGCAGAAATCTGAACCCGAATTCTAGCTTTCTCTTTAGGGACAACCGGGTAATAAAATCCAATCACATAAATTCCTTCTTCCAATAATTTATCAGCCATGACTTGCGATAACTTCGCATCATATAACATTACAGGCACGATTGGGTGTGTACCTGGAATAATATCAAAACCAGCAGCAGTCATTTCCTTTCTGAAAAAAGAAGCATTCGTTTCAAGTTTGTCTCTCAACTCAGTTGACTCCGATAATATATCCAACACTCGAATAGAAGCCCCCACGATTGAAGGTGCCAATGTGTTTGAAAACAGATAAGGACGAGAACGTTGACGTAAAATATCGACTATTTCTTTTTTGGCAGCGGTAAATCCACCCGATGCCCCACCCAATGCTTTTCCAAACGTACCAGTTATGATATCGACTCTTCCCATTGCATTGTTATGTTCGTGCGTACCTCTCCCTGTTTTTCCTACAAAGCCAGTAGAATGACATTCATCCACCATGACCATTGCATCATATTTATCGGCAAGATCACAGATTTTATCAATTTGAGCAATCGTTCCATCCATCGAAAAAACACCATCTGTTGCAATCAAGCGACGACGAGCACCTTTTGCTTCAATTAATTTCGCTTCCAAATCTGCCATGTCATTAGTGTTGTACCGATAACGCGCCGCTTTGCAAAGTCTGATACCATCAATAATGGAAGCATGATTTAATGAGTCAGAAATTATTGCATCTTCTTTTCCTAGAATAGGTTCGAACAGACCACCGTTTGCATCAAAAGCTGCGGCATATAAAATGGCATCTTCCATACCTAAAAAAGCGGCAATTTTTTGTTCCAACTCTTTATGAATATCCTGTGTTCCACAAATAAAACGGACAGAAGATAATCCAAATCCATGTGAGTCAATTGCGGCTTTGGCTGCTTTTATCACTTCAGGATGGGAAGAAAGTCCTAAATAATTGTTGGCACAGAAATTTAAAACAGTATCCCCTTTTGTCGTTTTAATTTCTGCAGATTGCGGGGTAATGATAATGCGTTCTTCCTTATAAAGACCCGCATCTTTGATATCGTTTATTTCTTGTTGTAAAACAGGTTCCACTGATTTGAACATATGTATATTTTGATTTCTATTGTGAATGAATTTATGATTGTCTTGGATTTCCTTTGGGATTATATTTCTTATTCAGTTGTTTCAGCATTTCCGATGTCATTTTGGCAAGATCATATTCAGGAGACCATCCCCAATCCTTTTTCGCCAAAGAATCATCAATACTGTTTGGCCAAGTATCCGCAATTTGTTGTCGGAAATCAGGTTCGTAAGTGATGGTAAAATTTGGAAGATGCTTTTGAATTTCGGCAGCAATCTCGGATGGTGTAAAATTGATAGCGCCAATATTGTAGGCTCCATGAAAGGTGATTGCTTCATAAGGCGCGTCCATCATATCGTAAACACACTTAATGGCATCATCCATATACATCATTGGCAGGCGCGTATCTGATTTTAAAAAACATTCGTAAGTGCCATGTTGAATAGCTGCATGAAAAATGTCAACTGCATAATCAGTAGTGCCACCTCCAGCTAAAGTTTGGTATCCAATAATTCCAGGAAAACGTAAACTTCTGACATCCAAATCATAATTATTGCGATAATAATTACACCAATACTCACCTGCAGCCTTACTGATTCCATACACCGTGTTAGGATCTAGAAAATGAGATTGGGAAGTATTAATTTTAGGAGTGAAATTTCCAAATACAGCAATAGAACTTGGGAAAAATATTTTGCGCAATTGTTGACGAAATCCAACATCCAAAACATTGAACAATCCATTCATATTGAGATTCCATGCCCACTGTGGATCTTTTTCTCCTTTGGCAGAAAGAATGGCAGCGAGATGATAGATTTGAGTAATTTGTCGATCAACGACCACTTTTTCAAGCCGCTTCACATCCAAGACGTCGATACGTTCGAATTGACCACTAAAAGTTTCTTCAGCCCTGATGTCAGAAGCAATGACATTATCTTGACCATATCGCGCTTGCAAAGTTTGAGTAAGTACCGTTCCAATTTGGCCATTGGCACCGGTAATGAGTATTTTTTCTGGTGAACGCATTTGTTTAGTTTTCTCAAATAAGACAAATGTAAAGCTACATTTCTATACCGTGAATTTACTAATTAACTGGCAGTTACAATTAGAATTTTCGAGACTATTCTTAAGTTTATTCAGGAGAAGGAATGGCAGCTAATTTTTCAAAACTTCGGTCTGTATAGTTCATTTTATAGCAAAGTGTATCAATACCATTGGAGATCATTATGTAAGGTGCTCGAATCGGTAAATTGTACCAAGCAATTTGCTCCAACACAGTCTCATTTACTTTAATTTTTGGCGCTTTCATTTCCACCAATAAATAGGGTTTCATGTGTTGATTGTAAACCAATAAATCAAATCTCTTCAAACGATCATTTACATAAAACGCCTTTTCAACATTCATCCAATTCAGGTTGTAATTTTTTTCTTCCACTAAATATTGGATTACTAATTGGCGGACTACTTCTTCTGGGGTTAATACTAAATATTTTTTTCGAATAGGATCAAATAAATGGAGTTTACCATCCATTTTTTTTGTGATTAATGCAGGTTTATATTTTAAGTAATCGATATCTATCATTGCAGATGGGAAATTACAAAAAGAGAATGAATTAAAGGTTATCCACCTAATGTAGGTAGTCTATGCCCTTCTTACCACAGTATTGGGATTTTGACCCTGTTTCGGATAATAATTTGAACTTACATAGGTGTTAGAAAATAACCATCATCATGAAAGTATTTAATATTTTAATCCCAGGAAGTTTTTTTATAGGTAAAGATCTAGACTTAAGTCTGGAATCAGTCGCCCAAATGGTGGAAGATTTACGACCTAATAAAAGAGAACTCAACATTACCATTATTGAAGATTTGGAGTATAAAGTTGATCTACTTACAAAATTGAAATTTAACGGCATTCAGAAATTTTGTAAAGTAATTCATGCGGATGATCATGCTGCAATTGATTCGGTTTATATAAATTCAGATGTAATCATTTTACCTCAAGCAAATTGTAAAATCTCAATGATCAAGGAATCGCTATCCATGAACGTAATTCCGATTTGTTTTGAATTTGATGGAATTAATGAATATATGGATCGAACTTCTGGTATTTTGATTACTCCAAGTTCTAAAGAGAATAATCGTAATGCAATTGCGGAGGCATTGACGATGCTAAAGGATGACCATGAAGCGATTCATATGCTAAAAGAAGGGACAAAAAGAAAGTATCAAAATGCATTTTGTTGGGGAAGAGCTAGTGAGAAAAAAAGAAGAAGTTCGGCTACTTAATTGGTTACAAAATCATTGGGCTATTAATGAATCTATTCATAAAACACTTAATCTATTTGGGATAGCGCATATAATTTCCTTATTTGTGTGGTAAAGTAAATAAACATACCGCCAAATGAATAAGTTGCTATTGGTCCTTTCCTTTTTTTGTCTTCCATTTTTATTGTTAGCACAGGAAGACTCTATCCAAATTATAGAGGGTCCTGAGGTGAAAATTGCGAAGCACGAGATTGGTCTCAACGCGACCGATTTTATCCAACGATTAATCAGTTTTAATGATTTACTGATTGATGATCCCAATGCATATTTGCTCACTTACAAAATTTTGTTAAGTCATAAAAGAGCCATCCGATTTGGTCTCAATGCCAATTATCGTTCGGCTAGGATGGAATCAGGTATTAATTCTTCTTTTCCAAATGACCTAAAATCCTATAATTTTGATTTAAGAGTAGGCCTGCTCATGAATAGAAGATTGACCAATCGATGGTCATCTTACTTAGGCTTGGATGTGATTTATGGAAGTGGACATATCGAATCAGTGGGTGTCAATGTTTTCGAACCACTCAAAATAACACGAGAGACCTCTGTACTCGGTGGTGGTCCGGCTATCGGTATTCAATTCTTTCTTAGTTCCAAAATCTCGTTATCTACCGAGTTGACTGTGTATTACAAGTACAATGAAATTCAAGAAAAGCAAGACTTTGATAACAATGGTTTTGCAGATCAAGTCAGCAACAGCAAGACCTCACTCGCATCAATTGCAACACCAGCATCACTTTATTTTAATTTCCGATTTTGAAGACATTCGCAGGTATAGATTATGGGAGTAAACTTTCTGGTAACACGGTGATTGCGATCTTTCAGGAAGATGAGTCCATCCATTTTGAGACAGCAGAAAAAAAGAAAGATGCAGATGCTTTCATTTTACAAGTGATTTCAAAATATAAAATCGAGCAAGTTTTTTTGGATGCACCTTTATCTTTACCGGGCAAATATTTGTCGATGCCAGGATATGAAGATTACTTTTATCGAACTGCGGATAAAGAGTTGAAAGCGATGTCTCCAATGTTTTTAGGAGGTTTGACTGCACGTGCAATGCGATTGAAAGAACAACTATTGAAGTTGAACGCTGCCACTTATGAAGTGTATCCCGGAGGTTTTGTTAGAAAATTTAGTTTAGGAACCGGTATCTACAAAAAATTAGTGCCAGACATTCCAGCTTTTTTAAAACAACTGGACTTTATATATCCTATGAAGTACAATAAATCAGATATTAAAACGTGGCACCATGTAGATGCATTGATTGCGCTCATTTCAGGATATCGATTCTTTCAAGGCTTCCACGAAATTCACGGGAACATAAATGAAGGGGTGGTGATTATATGATTTTCGGCATATCATTCAAGATAATTCCAATATTTTCAACATGAAATGGATTCGCTTTTTTATCAAAAAATAGCGCATTTTTTAAACCTAGATGATGCAATTTCAATAAGGAACTAGAAAGTGGAATCGTCTCGCTATTCGATTGATGCGCATACGTCATCCCATTTTTACAAATAAAAGCAATGGATTCTACAACGTGTTTTAACATCGCAAAATTGACCGATTCGTTTTTTTCCAGTGCTTCGATAAAGCCATAAAAATGAATGGTTAACGATAAGCGATTTTCTAAATCACTCACAGTTTTGATTTTTCCTTTTGTTTCCTTTAGATATTTTTTGTTTTCACTTTTAATTTCATCGACGATTTTTTTCGTGAATGACATTCTGAATGGTACCTCTTGATCATATGGCGCAATATCCATCGGCACGAAATCGTCGCAAACAATCATGATCCCATTTTCATTAAACTTTTTTCCTTTCCAATCATAATATTTTGCAATCGGTAATGTCAATTGCTCCGTCCATATCAAGCTATTCGATAAAGTACGGGTTCGATTGTTACTTTTAGTAGCATACAATTTTCTACGTGCTTTATTGCATGTAATCGCTTCTTTTATGTGTTGGTGAAATCCACTCA
The DNA here is from genome assembly GCA_937928575.1 of uncultured Saprospiraceae bacterium. Lineage (GTDB taxonomy): Bacteria > Bacteroidota > Bacteroidia > Chitinophagales > Saprospiraceae > CALDGQ01. The sequence continues at coordinate 14,756 of CALFWW010000181.1, forward strand.
TTTGAATCCTGATGTTTTTTTACAAATTGTAGACTGTTTGTTAATTAGTTTACCAAAATGACAATAAGTGTTAATTGTCTATTCGATTTTCCCATAATATGAAAAAGTAATTACTCAATTTACTTTTCACGCTCATTTGAATTACGGATGCAATGTAAATTTGGAATAACGAATAATACTTTTTTTAGTCAACTAAACTAAACAATCATGGCAACAGATTTCAGAAATTTAAAAATTATTATGCGCAATTTCGAAAGCCAGAATGCAATTCAACATATAATTGATCAACAAAATCAAAAACATAAATTCGATCGGCTTTGGACTAGAGACCAGCATAATAAGGAAGGGCAATTGAAAAGATTGGAAGCACTATCAGAAAAAAGCGGTCAACAATTTCCAAACCTTACCCATAATGGTAACCAAGAAGATTTGTCGGAACTAAAAGGTAATATTGAAAATTTTATCGGCTTTTCTAAAATTCCGACAGGCATTGCAGGACCATTGTTAGTAAATGGAACCAATGCCTCTGGAGTATATCATATTCCGTTGGCTACAACAGAAGGTGCGCTTGTTGCAAGTTACAATAGAGGATGTAAAGCAGCTTCATTGGCAGGAGGAATCCGATCAATCGTCATTACAGAAAGTGTACAACGTAGTCCGATTTTTAGATTTAGAGACATCATAGGGATTGGTCATTTTCTAGCATGGGTCGTTCATCAATTTGATAAATTCCAAGAAATTACAAGCAAGTGTAGCAACTATGCAAAGTTGATTAATGTTAAAACCAACATCGAAGGAAATCAAGTTAATCTGATATTTGAATTTACGCCAGGCGATGCAGCTGGACAGAATATGGTCACTTTTTGTACCAATGAAATTTGTAGTTATATACTTGAAAATACACCAGCAAAACCAACACAATGGTATCTCGAAAGTAATTTGTCAGGTGATAAAAAAGCCAATTACCAATCCTTCCAAAGTGTACGCGGGAAAAAAGTAGTGGCTGAGGTAGAAATCCCAAGAGAGATTGTAGAAGGTGTATTGAAATCTACACCAGAAATAATGGAGGATTACTGGAAAACTTCAATCGTATCACTGGTGCAATTGGGTGCAATCGGATCACAAGGGCACATCGCAAATGGACTCACTGCGTTGTTCATCGCAACAGGTCAGGATGTTGCATGCATTTCTGAAGCGACGGTTGGAGTCAATCGATTCGACGTGACGGAATCGGGTGGATTGTACGCGAGTTTGACTTTACCCAATCTTATTGTTGGAACAGTCGGTGGCGGAACTTCTTTACCAACTCAAAGAGAATGTTTGGAAATGATGGATTGTTATGGAGCTGGAAACTCGAAGAAATTTGCTGAGATCTGTTGCGCCATGGCATTGGCTGGAGAGCTATCAATAGCAGCAGCAATCGCCTCTGGGCATTTCGCTCAAGCACACCAAAGATTAGGAAGATGATCGCAGAAAATAAGTTATCATTCTGGAGGAGATTTTTGATCTATCAAAAAGAACGATTTCCGTTTTTAACACATGGACCATTAATCTTGATGTTCACTTTCTCTGCAATTTCGTATAGTCGGATTTGTAGAGGACAAGAAGGGTTCATCAGTACCACCGATTTTATTGTAGGTTTTATAACAACGTTGAGTTTGTTTTTTCTTTTGAGAATTCTCGATGAATTTAAAGATCAGGAAATTGATGCAAAATACCGGAAAAAACTACCAGTACCTAGAGGATTAGTTTCCTTAAAGGAATTGAAATGGGTAGGCATTGTTGTAGTGATGATTCAATTTGTCGTTATATTGTTAGGACATCCGTCGATGTTTGTGTTTTACCTAATTGTGATGGCTTACTTAGCCTTAATGACAGTTGAGTTTTTTATCCACGATTGGTTGAATGACCACATGTGGGCATACACAGGGTCGCATATGGTGATCATTCCGTTGGTGGATATTTATGCAAGTGGGTTGGATTGGTACATTGATGGGGATCAACCACATCTGGGATTGCTTTTCTTCTTCGGTGTTTCTTACTTCAATGGGATTGTATTGGAAGTAGGAAGAAAGCTAAAAGCACCTCAAGATGAAAAAGAAGGGGTCGTTACTTACAGTGGATTACTAGGTTACACAAAAGGAGTTTACTTGTGGATTGCCGTATTGTTCATTACTGCTTCGATTGCTTCTGCAGCTTGTTATTATGCAGGATTGTCTGTAATCTCTTACTACGTGTTAGCATTGTTTTTCACGATTTGTTTATACGCAGCTTTTAAATATAAAAAAACACCGAATCAGAAAAATTCGAAATTGGTTGAAATCATGGCAGGCGTCTGGACATTGTTGATGTATGG
>CALFWW010000182.1 GCA_937928575.1 uncultured Saprospiraceae bacterium
TATCTGCGTTGAAAAGCCCTGTCTGCTTGGCGCAGTCAGGCAGGCTCACCGTAACTAAGGCTATGTCTACGTTTTCTGCCTTGATCTCGAAAAATTTTCCTTCCAAATATATCCGCACTTTTAGACTACAATTTGTATTAATTCGAAGATACGCACATAATTTACAAAGAAAAAATCTTAACGAAAGATGATTACGAATCCAATACTTATAGAAATAAACCAACCAACAAAAAAGCCAGTTCCAAAAATATCGGAACTGGCTTTTTCAAACAATATATGCACAATTACTCTGGCTCAAAACCAAGAATAATACTAAATCTTCCATAATCCGTCCACTTCGCACTTTCTGATCTAATAAGTGCTGGTTTATCAAAACCAAGACCATAATCAAATCCAAGTGTACCAAACATCGGTAAGAAAACTCTAAGACCCATACCAGCAGAACGTTTGACATCAAAAGGATTGAAGTCCTTGATGCTATCCCAAGAATTTCCTCCTTCTGCAAATGCCAATACATAAATAGTAGAACTCGGATTCAAAGATAATGGGTATCTCAATTCAACCGTAAATTTATCAAAAACTGCAGCTCCACCGTTTTGACTCGATGGAAGATCTTCCACATCATATCCTCTCAACGAAATCAAATCATATCCTAATAATCCACTTTGCTGATTGGCCAATCCATCTCCACCAACCACATATCTTTCAAATGGAGATAGACCAGTTCGCTTACTGTACTGACCAAGCAATCCGATTTTCGCTTGTGCTTTCAAAACCAAGTTTCCAACCAAAGAAGTATACCATTGAGCCGTAAAACGCCACTTGTGATATTCCAACCAACGGAACTCTTCCTGTGCAGTAAGCCCATCATAGTTTCTATTATTGAACCAAGAATAAGGAATGGTAAATTGACCTGATAAAGAGAAGCTAGATCCACCACGAGGGAATATCGGATCGTTGACTGAAGTTCTCGTTATTGTCTGCTTGATACTGATATTGTTATAACTACCGTCAGCAACCGTTGCACCACTATCATCGACGAAATCACGTGTATTCCAATTGTTTAAGTTTAGATTTTGAATACTTAAAGTCGTATTGGAAATAAAGTTGTCATCCGGGAATTTCAATCTTGAACCCAAACCAACTGTAAATGCTGCAATTCCCAAACTAGCAAATGAGGTACTTTCCTTTTCAGCACCATTTGTCAGTCGCGTATAGTAACCACCGACAGTCAAGGAATTTGGTTTTTTACCACCAAGCCAAGGTTCTGTAAATGAAATGTTATAAGATTGGAAGAATCGCCCGTTCGTTTGTGCACGAAGCGATAATCGTTGACCATCTCCTTGAGGCAGTGGACTCCAGGTTTCTTTTTTGAAAAAATTACGCAGTGAGAAGTTGTTGAAAGAAACTCCAAGGGTTCCGATGACACCACGACCAGCTCCTCCCCATCCAGCGGAGAGTTCCAATTGATCAGAAGGTTTTTCTTCCACTTGATATTCTATATCCACGGTACCTCTTTGAGGATTAACAGGTGTGTTGATTCCCAATGTTTCCGGATTGAAATATCCAAGATTTACAATTTCTCTTTGTGAACGGATGATATCAGAACGACTAAATTTCTGACCAGGTCGCGTACGTAATTCACGACGGATTACATGCTCGTGTGTCCGATCATTACCAGTTATCACAACCTTATCAATTTCTGCTTGAGGACCTTCATAAATTCTGATTTCCAAATCAATGGAGTCATTATCAACTGAAACTTCAATGGGGTCTACTTGAAAAAACAAATACCCATTGTCCATGTAGAGCGTACTAATATCTCTTCCGTCCTGACTGAATCTCAATCTCGTTTCCAGCAATTCTTGATTGTATACGTCACCGCTGTTGATTCCTAAAACCTCCTCCAAAGTCTTGGTTTCATAAATGGAATTTCCTTTCCAAGCTATATTTCTGAAATAATATTGATTGCCTTCTTCGATATCTAGGTTGATCATCAATCGGCCGTTTTCATCGCGCCAAATAGAGTCATTTAGAATTCGGGCATCTCTGAAACCAATGGTATTGTAGTAAGCGACAATGTTTTCTTTGTCAACTTTATAATCTTTTTGGATCAATTTTGAAGGAGAAAAAATACGTCGACGTCTTCTTGTTTCCTTCATTTTACGGAGCAACTTTTTGGACTTCACATTGGTATTCCCCGTGAAAGTAATGTCCTGAATTTTGATACGCTCATTTCTCTTAATATCAAATTCGATTCTAACACCGTTTTGGGAATTCTCATCTTTGAACTCATTGGCGGTGACTTGCGCATCCAAGTATCCTTTTTCAACAAAGAATTGTTCCAAGCCATTACATACATTGGTTTTTACATTCTCAGTGACGATACCTCCTTTCAATAAATATTTGTTAACGATATCGTTCATATCATCGTGATATCCTTTACGTACACCTTTGAAAGAGTGTCTGGCAAAACGAGGTAGTTCGGTTACTTTTATTTCAAGAAAAATGACATCCCCAATTTTTTTCTCTTCAACGATTTCAATGTCGGTAAAAAGGCGAAGTTTCCAAAGTGCTTTGATTGCATGTGGGATATCGGTTCCAGGAATTTTTATTTTATCACCTACTCGTAATCCGGTAATACTAATAATTGCATTAGCATCACTAAACTTTGCACCGGTGACTTTGATACCACCGATTTCAAAATCTGCTGCTGCAGTATAGTCGAAGATATCGCTATCATCTTGTCCAAACAAATTCGTATTTGGAGAAAGTGAAAAGCAGAAGAATGTGAGTAGAATAAAACAAATCGATTTAGTATGCATAAGTTATAGAGTAATTGTAGGTTGATTCAATAGCCTGTTTGTAAAAAACGTTTTTCCCTTGAGGTTGGTTGGGGACAGAGAAGTTAAACTAATTGTTCACTTGTTTTACCAAAACGCCGTTCTCTATTTTGGTAATCAATGATGGCTTCATATAATCTGTCTTTATTAAACTCTGGCCAAAAAATTGGTGTAAAGTAAAGTTCAGCATATGCAATTTGCCAGAGTAAAAAATTACTGATTCGTTGTTCTCCACTGGTGCGGATCAATAATTCTGGATGAGGAATTCCTCTTGTTGACAATGCATTGTCAAACATTTCCTCATTGATATCACTTGGTTCGATTAAGTCGCGTTTGGCTTTTGCTGCCAAAGTTCTTGCAGCTTCTAATATTTCCCATTTGGCACTATAGTTTAATGCCAATACCAATGTCATTCTTGTATTATTTTTGGTTGCTTCAATTGCTTCCAAAAGTGCTTTATGTGTGCTGTCAGGAAGTTTGGATAAATCTCCAACAGCTTGTAGCCGGATGTTGTTTTTTGTCAGTGTTTTCAATTCTTTACGAGTTGTTTCGACCAACAATTTCATTAGAGCACTTACTTCCAAAAATGGACGATTCCAATTTTCAGTAGAAAAAGCATAAAGTGTTAGATATTTCACACCCAATTCTGCACATCCTTCGGTCACCTCTCTTACGGCAACCACTCCATTTTTGTGTCCAAAAACACGAGGCTTATTATGTGCCTTTGCCCAACGTCCATTACCATCCATGATCACTGCGATGTGATTCGGTAATTTGTCAATATCTATCTGAGATTTTAAGTCCATTTTTTACACAAAAAATTCCTGCAAATTTAACGAAAAAAGCCCGACTTTCATGCCTGACGCAAGTACCTATATTAAACGGGCTATATTCAGTTAAATTGCGGCATTAAATTAGCCTACATATATGAGTTATTATATTTAATTTTGCATTATGAATTTCACAGATTATCAATACGTTAGACCGGAAATAGATCAATTTACAAAGGATTTTAAAGCGAAATTGGTTGAATTTAAAGAAGCGGTCACTTTCGAGACACAAAGTGCTATTTTTAAATCAATCAATGAGTTGAGAGACGAATTTCAGTCAATGTACAATATCTGCTTGATCCGACATACGATCAATACCAAGGATAATTTCTATGAAGAAGAAAATAAATTCTTTGATGAAAACAATCCGTCCTATCAAGCCTTGAACAGCGAATTTTACCAATGCATTTTGGATTCGAAGTTTAGAAAAGAATTGGAAGGGAAGTGGGGTAAGCAGTTATTCATCATCGCGGAATTGAGTCTACAAACTTTTAAGCCTACGATATTGAGTCTGCTGCAAGAAGAAAATAAACTAAGTAGCGAGTACACAAAAATAAAGGCAAGTGCGGAAATTGAGTTTGAGGGAAAGCAATATAATTTAAGTGCGCTAGCACCACTAGAGCAATCAAAAGATAGAGACTTAAGAAAACGAGCAAAAGCAGCTAAGTGGAATTATTACAAAAGTAAATCTGCCATTTTTGAAGAGACATTTGATAAGCTCGTCAAAGTAAGAACGGAGATTGCAAAGAAATTGGGTTACGATGACTTTATCAAATTAGGATACGCCAGAATGTTACGCTCGGATTATAGTGCCGAGAATGTTGCAAATTTCAGAGAAGCAGTCCGTAAATATATTGTTCCCTTAGCAACTCAAATTCATGAAAGACAAAGAAAACGTTTAGGGTTAGCGGAACTTTATTATTACGATGAGGATTTTAGATTTGAATCAGGAAATCCGAAACCGCAAGGTGAACCAAAGTGGGTCATTGAGGGAGCACGTAAAATGTACAGCGAATTATCCGATGAAACTAATCAGTTTTTTAATTTCATGATTGATAAACAATTGATGGATTTGGTCAATAAGGAAGGAAAAGCGAGTGGTGGATATTGTACCTATATCGCAAAATTTAAATCACCTTATATATTTTCCAACTTCAATGGAACGAGTGGAGATATCGATGTATTGACGCATGAAGCGGGACATGCCTTTCAGGTTTTTTCCAGTAGAGAAATGGGAATTAATGAATATCATTGGCCGACTTATGAAGCGTGTGAAATTCACTCTATGAGCATGGAGTTTTTTACTTGGCCTTGGATGCATCTCTTTTTCAAACAAGATACTGACAAGTATCACTATGCACATTTGACTGGAGCATTAACGTTCTTGCCTTACGAAGTTGCGGTGGATGAATTTCAGCATGTTGTTTATGAAAATCCTGAAATGACACCAAAGGAACGAAACAGCGCTTGGCGAAATATCGAAAAGAAATATTTACCACATCGTAAATATGGAGACAATGAGTTTTTAGAAAATGGGGGATATTGGCAACGTCAAAACCATATCTTTGCTTCTCCATTCTATTACATCGATTATGCTTTAGCACAAATCTGTGCTTTCCAATTTTGGAAAAAAGATCAAGAAAATCATGAAGCTGCCTGGTCCGATTATTTGCGTTTGTGCAAAGCTGGTGGAAGTCAGTCGTTTTTGGATTTGGTAGAATTGGCTAATTTAAAATCACCTTTTGAAGAGGCTGTGATTGAAGAAGTGGTTGGTTCTATCCAGGATTGGATTATTGGGATTGATGACTCGAAATTTTAAAGGAATTTAAAATTAGAAATATTAGAAATTTAAAATTAAAAAATAGGATCGTTGGTGCGTGTGCATACGTGTGCTATGTATGTAACGGCGGTCTTTAGCCGCCGGAAGAGAGGGTTTTGCTGCCATCACACTTCATCGCCTCTTTCAATTTGATTTCTATATATAAATCCGAGTGATAACAATGAGTTGAAAAACGCATAATACAAGACTCCTTGTTGTTTTTCCAAACTACTTTCTGTCAGAGAGAAAATGATGAATAAGAATAAAAACATCAACATCAAGTAGTCGCTTTGTCTGAATCCTAAGATAATGGGGATTACAAAATTCAACAAAAGTAAAATTAAGCCGATGGCACCTAAAGTGAGGGTGGTTTGTAGAAATTGATTGTGTGCATTGTAATTGGAAGCAATGGCTTTCGTGATATCATTTTTCATATAAAAACGCATCAAATGATCTTGCGGGTCACCGGTTCCGGTTCCGATTATTGGATTAGTACGGATTGCTTCCAACGCTGAATTCCAGATATCGATTCTCACATTTGGGTTTGCTTTGACATTACTTTCCGATTGAAAACTATCTATCGTAACTTTCATACGCATTTGCGAAGCAGGAACCATCCACATGATACCCAAAAGCATTAAGCTAGAAATTCCGGTAATTCCCATAGCTTTTAGTACACCAAATTTTTTATATGAAATGAAAAGGGTCGTGATAATAAGTAACAATATGATTCCGAGTACTACCGTTCTGGAAGTGAATAAAAAAACCATTATAAGAAAGAAACAGCCTAGCGTAAAATTCATCTTTTTGCCAAACATGGGTTCCTCATCTGAGAATAGTTGATAATGAATAAGAGAGAGTAATGCGAAAGCCATATACATAGCTTGATAGCCAGGATGTGAATGCAAAAAGGCACTCAAATCTACATAAGCAAATGTGTTTTCACCGGTTGTAAAATAAACATAGGTCGAACAAATTAAACAATAGAGACTTGCAACAAAACATCCTCCAATAAATGCTTTTAACAATTTTCTTTTTTCAATGAAGTAATCCTGAAACCGAACACTGAAAAGTAATAGTGGGAATAGGAAAAGGGTCAACTTTGTTTCAATATCTCTAAGCCCTTCCAGTAGATTGGTCGTATAAAATAGTCCGATGAGATGAATGAAATAGACACTCGAATAAATAATTGCCAATGGATTCCAAAGGCGATTCAACTTGTCTTTAAACCGACCACTTACCAACCAGTTCAGCATTGCAATCGCGATGAAAGGTGTTGCAAAGCGAGGATAAATCGGCATTAAAAATGAAAACAACAATAACGAATAGAAGTGTACCGCATAATGTTGTTGTTCTTTCATCTAGTAAGTTTGTGTCACAAAATTAGAAAACTTTGATTAGTAAATTTGAATCAATTTTGAACAAGGATAAAAAAAACTGATGCTACTTGGTAACATCAGTTTCGTATTTTTATTTCGGAATTGACTAGCTCAGTTTTTGAGCAATCTCAATGATTTCATATCCTTCAATTACATCACCAACTCTCAGGTCATTGTAGTTTTTAAGAGTGATACCACATTCAAATCCAAATTTGACTTCTTTGACATCATCCTTGAATCGCTTCAATGAACTAATTTCACCAATAACTCCTTCTTTTGTTGGATAAATAACAATACCATCACGAATGACACGTATAAATGAGTTTCTCTTGATTAAACCATCTGTCACATAGCAACCTGCAATGGTTCCGATCTTACTGATTTTGTAAGTTTCACGAACTTCAATGTTGGCAACAATTTTCTCTTCTTTTGTTGGTTCCAACATTCCTTCAATTGCTGAACGAATTTCACCGATAGCCTCGTAGATGACGGAGTACATCTTGATTTCTACTCCTTCTCTTTCAGCCAATCTTCTAGCAGCCAATGAAGGTCTAACCTGGAAACCAATAATGATCGCATCAGAGGCAGATGCTAATAAGATATCAGACTCAATAATTTGTCCAACTGCTTTATGGATAATGTTGACCTGAACGGTTTCAATAGACTGTTTTTGGAGTGCATCGGAAAGTGCTTCAATTGATCCATCCACATCACCTTTTACGATTAAGTTCAATTCTTTAAACGTTCCAAGTGCCAAACGACGACCGATTTCATCCAAACTAATACGCTTGCTTGCTCTATTGGCTTGTTCTCTGTTGATTTGAGAACGTTTGGTTGCTAATTGACGAGCCTCTTGTTCTGTTTCCATCACTTTGAATATCTCACCAGCTTGAGGAGCACCATCTAATCCAAGAATCAAAACAGGTGTTGCAGGTCCAACTTTCTTGACCCGTTTACCGTGCTCATTAAACATTGCTTTGACTTTACCATAGGTTCCACCTGCAATAACAGGATCTCCTTGAGATAAGCTACCGTTTTGTACCAAAATCTTACAGACATATCCACGACCTTTATCAAGGGATGCCTCGATGACTGTACCGATGGCAGCACGTTTTGGATTTGCTTTTAATTCAAGCATTTCTGCTTCAAGCAATATTTTTTCCAACAACTTGTCTACATTCTGTCCCATCTTGGCTGAAATATCTTGAGATTGATATTTACCACCCCATTCTTCTACTTGAAGATTCATTGCTGCTAATTCCGTCTTAATTCTATCAGGGTTTGCACCATCTTTATCAATTTTGTTGATGGCAAAAACGATTGGTACACCTGCAGCTTGTGCGTGAGAGATGGCCTCTTTTGTTTGCGGCATGATTCTATCATCGGCGGCGATAATGATTACCGCAACATCTGTTACTTTAGCACCACGAGCTCTCATCGCAGTAAAGGCTTCGTGACCTGGTGTATCTAAGAAAGCGATCCGCTTATCCCCAACTTTTACTTCATATGCACCGATGTGTTGTGTGATACCTCCGGCCTCACCATCTGCAACTGTTGCGGATCGAATATAATCCAGCAAAGAAGTTTTACCATGGTCAACGTGCCCCATTACAGTAACAATAGGTGAACGCGGGACTAAATCTTCTTCATTGTCAATAATTTCCTCTTCTTCTTCTACATGCTCTTCCGCACTGATGAATTCGACCTCGAAATCAAATTCAGAAGCGACCAACTCAATTACCTCAGCATCCAGTCTTTGGTTGATGGAAACAATTACTCCCAGATTCATACAAGTGGTGATTACTTCCGTTACTGGAACGTCCATCAAACTTGCTAATTCAGATACAGATACAAACTCTGTTAATTGTAAAGCACCTGTTTCCTTGGATCTTTCTACTTCTTCTCTTCTTTCTTTTTTCTCGTCTCTGTTTCCTCTTCTTATTTTTTGACGTTTTTTCTTTCCACCACCGGAAAGTTTCGCCATTGTTGCTTTGATTTTATCATCAACTTCTTTTTGGGAAACACCTTCTTTTTCTTTTGCAGGAGGTCTTCTGTTGCCACCTCTATTGTTATTATTGCCACCACCACTTCTTTGGGTGTTAGGTCGGTTGTCTCCTGTTGAAACTTTCTTACGTTTTCTCTTTCTTTTAGGAGCGTTGGTAGCAGGTTTGTCAGATTTATTATCAGCCTTTTTCTTAGGCGTGATTTTGTCCATGTTGATTTTACCGACTACTTTCAGACCTTTTAGTTCTGGAGTTTCGGCACGAACCATTTCAGGTGGAGCTGCTTTAGTTGGTTCCTCTTGTTTCTTTTCTTCGGCAGGTTTATTTGCAACAACTTTTTCTTTCTTTTCTTTTGGAGGTACTACCTTCGGCGTTTCTTTCTTTGGTTCTTCTTTTACCGGTTTTGCTTTTGGCTTTTTTGGTTTCGGAGTCAGGTCAATTTTGCCAACTACTTTAGGTCCGACCTCGTTGCGATGTGAAATCGTTTCCGCTTCCTTTTTAGGTTCTGCTACTACTTCTTTTTCAACAACTGGTTCGGGTGTTTCAACTTTGGCAACTGGTTCTTCAACTACTGGAGCAGGAGGTGGAGTTGGTTTGGTAAAGGTGACTTCTTTTTTGACTGGAATTTCTTCTTCTTCCTTGGTGCGATTTCCGATGACGAGTTTATCGGCTGCTTCTTTTACATTCGCTGAGGCTTGGAATTCCTTCAGCAAAGCATCGTACATCTCATCGGAGATTTTCGATGTTGGTTTGTTAGCTACCTCATAACCACTATCGTTTAAATAATCGACAATAGTGTTGGTACCAACATTTAATTCTTTTGCAACCTTGACTAAACGCATAAAATAAAGTTCTATTAAACTGCTATACAAGGCAGAAAAGCTTCCTGAATTGAAATAAAATCTAAGCGTTATACATACACAATTTGTTTAATTCTAAATCGATTTCATCAAAAAAAGCTTTTTAGCCTTACTAAAAATATAAAAAATTCGAATATTGACTTAATTAAGCTGTCTCAAATTTTTCACAAAGGTATTATTAATAATCACTTATAAATAACTCTTATGCGAAAAAAACAATTCAATAAAACAGCTAAAAGATTGAATTGTCACGAATTTTGGAGAAATTAATCCTCTTCAAATTCAGAACTCAAGATATTCAAGACCTCATCAATCGTTTCTTCCTCCAAATCTGTACGACGTGTCAACTCTTCTTTATTCAATTTTAAGACACTTCTTGCCGTATCACAGCCGATGTTTTTGAAGGCATCGATTACCCAATCTTCGATCTCATCTGTGAATTCGTCCAAATCGACATCATCGATTACTACTTCTGATTCTCTATAAACATCGATTTCGTATTCCGTCAGCTTACTTGCCAATTTGATGTTAGTTCCACCTTTTCCAATAGCCAACGAAACTTGATCTGGTTTCAAATAAACGGCAGCAGTTTTGTTTTCATCATCTAGATCGATGCTACTCACTTTTGCTGGAGTTAGTGAACGTTGAATGAATAGGGAAATATTGTTGGTGAAGTTGACAATATCAATGTTTTCATTTTTCAATTCTCTAACGATTCCGTGAATTCTAGAACCCTTCATACCGACACATGCTCCAACAGGGTCTACACGATCATCGTATGATTCAACAGCTACTTTGGCTCTTTCACCTGGTAGACGTACAATTTTCTTAACTGTGATTAATCCGTCTTCAATTTCCGGAACTTCTTGTTCCAATAATTTTTCTAAGAATTTACTATCCGTACGAGATACTACAACGACCGGAGTGTTGTTTCTCATCTCAACTCGTTTGATAACCCCTTTGATCATTTCTCCTTTTCTCAAGAAGTCACCACGAATCATTTCATTTCTTGGCATTACCAATTCATGACCGGTAGTATCGTCAATAACAAGGATTTCACGCTTTAAAATCTGATGCACTTCACCCAACACAATTTCTCCAACTCTTTCAATATAACGCTTGTAGATATCGTCTTTTTCCAATTCCATGATTCTGGAAATCAGCGTTTGGCGTGCAGCCATGATTGCTCTTCTTCCGAAATCTTTCAAGAATAATTGCTCATAACATTCTTCACCAATTTCATAATCAGGTTCAATTCCAGTTGCCTCTGAGATAGAGATTTGAGCCATACTATCTGTCACTTCACCATCCGGCACAATATCTCTCACACGCCACAATTCAAGGTCACCCTTCTGTGTATTTACAATCACATCGAAGTGATCATCTGTTCCAAATTTCTTTTTTATTAAAGTACGGAATACATCTTCCAATACTCTGACCATCGTTGGTCTATCAATATTTTTACCTTCCTTGAATTCGGAAAAAGTGTCAACTAAATTCATACTGTTTTATTTAAATGATACCTTGACCTTAGCGGTCTTAATGTTTTCAAATTCTATTGTTGTTGTAACTTCTTCAGTCACTTTTTTCTTACCTACTTTTTTTCTGACCTTCCCTTCAATCGCAATTTCATTTTCATTTACGGTGGTCAAAATTCCCTCAAATTTTTCATTATCAACCGTTTTAACTTCCAGTTTTCGGCCGATATTTTTTTTGTATTGTCTTTTTAATTTGAGTGGATTTCCAACTCCAGGAGAAGAAACTTCCAACGTGTATTTTTCACCCAACCATTTTGCTTCATCAATGTGCCCTTCCAGATAGCGACTAATTCGCTGACATTTTTTGAAAGTCATCTCTGAATCAGATTCAATAAAAACTTCCAATTTCCCAGCATTTGGACCTTTGACTTCAACGAGGTAGCAATCTTGAAATTCCTCCTCTTCGAATTTTTGGGTAATTAATTTTTCTAAATCGAAAGTGCTCACGATGCTAATAGCTTATAATGAAAAAGAGGGAACTAAACGTTCCCTCTTTTCGAGTTCTTTAAATACTGTACAAATATACATAAAATTGTACGTTAAATGCAATTTTTTTTAATCCGTTTTCCATTGTCCGTTCGCATTGCTTCGCTTGCTATCCGTTTTCCGTTGACGACCATAGGTAAGTTTACCTCCTGCTCCCTGCGGTCGGTCGTCAAGGGAAAACGGATAAGGTGGCGCAGCTCACCGACGGAAAACGGACAACGGTTTTAAACATCTCTTTACTATCTTTGTTTTAAATACAGTCATTAATAATCAATTTCCAACCAATGAATATTGCAGATCTGTTATCCCGAGCACTTAATTTCGAATCTTTAACAGCGGAAGAAGGCGTTTTTCTTTTTGAAAATGCGGGTACATCAGAGTTGATGTATGTCGGAGATCAGTTGAAGAGAAAACAAGTTCCTGGCGATAAAGTCACTTGGATTATTGATCGGAATAGCAACACGACCAATGTCTGCGTTGCCAATTGTAAATTCTGCAACTTCTACAGAAGACCTGGTCACGACGAACAATACATCACCACCATCGAGCAGTACAAAAAGAAAATCGAGGAAACTTTTGAATTCGGTGGCGAGCAATTATTGTTACAAGGAGGACATCATCCAGACTTGGGCCTAGATTATTATTGCAAATTATTCAGAGAGTTGAAACAACTCTATCCCAATCTAAAACTTCATGCCCTAGGACCTCCTGAAATTGCACATGTTACCAAACTAGAAAAATCAACCCATACGGAAGTTTTAAAAGCTTTGCATGAAGCAGGATTGGATTCCTTACCTGGTGCAGGTGCAGAAATTTTGAGTGATCGAGTCCGTCGATTGGTATCCAAAGGAAAATGTGGGTCACAAGAATGGCTCGACATCATGAGAGCTGCACATCAATTAAATATCACCACTTCCGCAACAATGATGTTTGGACATGTGGAAACCAACTTAGAGCGAATGCAACATTTGGTTGATATCCGTCAAGTGCAATCAGAAAAACCAGCAACTGCCAAAGGGTTTTTAGCTTTCATTCCATGGCCGTTTATGGATGAAGGAACTTTATTGAAAAAACTAAAACGTGCACGTAATACTTGTACAGGTGATGAATATGTGCGTATGATTGCAATGAGTAGAATCATGTTGCCTAATGTCGTCAATATTCAAGCATCTTGGTTGACGGTCGGAAAGAAGATCGCACAAACTTGCTTACATGCTGGAGCCAATGATTTTGGAAGTATTATGATTGAGGAAAATGTGGTGTCAGCAGCTGGTGCAGCATTTCGATTTACGGCTGGCGGAATTCAAGAAGCGATCCAAGAAGCTGGATTTGTACCTCAACTAAGAGATCAACAATATGGAGAACGCGATCTACCACAAAATATCAAGCAACAGGAACTGGATAAAGCGACGATGATAGTGGATTAGTGTCTTGAGCTATTTGGCCTTTTGGATATTTGGACGCTT
>CALFWW010000183.1 GCA_937928575.1 uncultured Saprospiraceae bacterium
TGAGATTAAGGCGAAAAACGTAAACATAGCCTTAGTTACGGTGAGCCTGCCTGACTGCGCCAAGCAGACAGGGCTTTTCAACGCAGATATCGATAAATTTTTCTCATAGATAACCGCCATTTTGGGGTTCAATCTGTATTATTTGCTATGGGTAAGAATGAGTATTTTTAGACTCCGATAATTTTCACCTAAACAAATACGAATGTTCACTTTTCTGTTTTATAAAACTTCGCTTAGAATTTCAAGCCTCTTGTTTATCTCATTATTGATGACCACTTCGGTCGTTGCTCAACCTTATAGTGTTGGCCATACATCTACGACATTCATTGATGCTTCAAGAAATAACAGAGAGATTCCAGTCGAGATTTATTATCCAGCTAATGAGAATGGAGATGATGTTCCGGTTGCATCTAGTTGTTTTCCTGTCATTTCTTTTGGACATGGTTTCGTAATGATGTCTGGTGCGTATCAGAATATCTGGGAAGTTATAGTTCCAGAAGGTTATGTCATGGCGTTTGTAGACTCGGAAACGGGTTTCAATGTTAGTCATGGCGATTATGGTTTGGATCTCGCTTTTGTTTTAGAAGAATTAGTCGGTTTAAATACTACTTCAGGTGTTTTATTTGAAGATAAAATTTGCGGAAAGCATGCTGTGGTGGGACACTCAATGGGGGGCGGTGCAAGTGTTTTGGCAGCTGAAAATTCCAACAATATAAATGGATATATCGGTTTGGCGCCTGCAGAGACTTCTCCGAGTGCCATTGGTGCTGCGTCCAGTGTTGCTATTCCAAGTTTGATATTTTCAGGAACTGCAGATGGAGTGACGCCGCCAGCAGACCACCATGTTCCGATCCATATTGGATTGGGAAGTGATTGTAAAACCATCGTCAACATAACAGGAGGTGCACATTGTTATTATGCCAACGAGGATTTGTTGTGCGATATAGGAGAAGGTGCTGCATCAATGGGGATAAGTATTTCAAGAGCAGAACAGCAAGCCATCATGAATGATTATTTAATTCCTTGGTTGGCATATTTGAATGATGCGGAAGATTTTAATGTGATTCAATCTCAGTTATCCACAGACGAACGGATTACATTTGAAAGCAATTGTTTTGTTACAAATATATTCGAAGCATCAGAAATCAAATGCTCAATTTTCCCAAACCCAACTACTGATATCCTTACCATTGATGGAGTGTCGGACAAATTGATTGGTGGAAATTATCATGTTTTTGATATGTTAGGAAAAGAAGTTTTAAGAGGTCGAATTGAGGGAAATATTTTTTCCATTAATCTTCAAGCTTTGAATAAAGGATTATATCATTTGGTTCTAAATGGTGAGCGTCGTACAGTTGTTAAAATGTAGATCACAAATATTGATGGTAACCAATCACTCCAAATCGATAGACGATTTCTTTGGATTCCAAAATGTTCTATGTCCCATTATTTACCTAATTTGCAATTGACTAAGCAAAAGAAAAAATATGACTCCCGATAAGTATATCAAAAATTATATCAACGGCGCATTGATACCTGCTAGCTCCGGTGATTATATCGACAACATCAATCCAGCTGCTGGCAAAGTCTATTCTCATCTTCCTGATTCGGATGCCGAGGATGTGCAAATAGCTGTAGAAGCTGCCGAACGTGCGTTTCCGGAATGGTCAAAAATGGGGGCTCAAAAAAGATTTCGTATCCTCAATCGAGTGGCGGATATTATCGAACAAAATTTAGAATCATTTGCACATGCCGAAAGTGTGGATTCTGGGAAACCAGTAGCCATGTCAAGAAGTGTAGATATCCCACGTGCACATGACAACATTCAATTTTTTGCAACAGCGATTATTCATTATGCTTCCGAAGCACATCACATGGAAGGTACTGCTTTCAATTTTACGTTGCGTCAACCAATCGGGGTAGTGGGTTGTATCTCGCCCTGGAATTTACCGCTCTATTTATTCACCTGGAAAATAGCACCAGCATTGGCTGCTGGTAACACGGTAGTTGCGAAACCATCCGAGATTACCCCAATGACCGCATACATGCTGTCCAAGGCATGTAGTGAGGCAGGAATGCCTCCTGGCGTATTGAATGTAGTGCATGGATTAGGACCTAAAGTCGGACAAGCAATTGTCGAACATCCAAAAGTTAAAGCCATTTCATTTACGGGTGGGACCAATACTGGAAAAAAGATTGCAGCGATTGCCGCGCCAATGTTCAAAAAATTGTCTTTGGAATTAGGTGGAAAAAATCCAAATATCATTTTTGAAGATTGTGATTTTGACCAGATGATTGTGGATACTTTACGTTCTTCATTTTCTAACAATGGTCAAATTTGTTTGTGTGGTTCGCGGATTTATATACAGCGTTCGATTTATGAAAAATTTAAAGACGAGTTTGTAAAACGTACTCAATTTCTGAAAGTAGGAGATCCATTTTCTTCCGTGACTGATTTGGGTTCCTTAGTTTCAAAAGCGCATAAAGAAAAAGTGATGAGTTGTCTCGCTTTGGCAGAAGTGGAAGGTGGAAAAATTTTGTGTGGCGGAAAATCATTGGAAATGAAAGGAGAGATTAAAGAAGGATATTTCTTGTCACCCGCGGTAATTGAAGGTTTACCACCGAATTGCAGAACGAATCAAGAAGAAATATTTGGACCTGTCGTTACGATCACCCCATTTGATACAGAAGAAGAAGCATTGGAAATGGCGAATGGAACCAACTATGGTTTATCCGCAACTGTATGGACAAAAGATGTCGCTAAAGCCAATCGCATGGCTGAAAAATTGCAGGCAGGAATTGTGTGGGTAAATTGTTGGCTACTTCGTGATTTGCGAACTCCTTTTGGTGGAATGAAAAGTTCTGGTGTCGGCCGGGAAGGTGGTTTGGAAGCGCTTCGCTTTTTTACGGAGGCTAAGAATGTTTGTCAAAAATATTGAAAATATTTTTGACAGTGATTTAGTGTAGAATGTAAAGTGTATGGTAGCTTCTCTTTTCATTCAACTTTACTCGAAGTATCAAGAGAAAGAGAATCCACTATACACTCTACACTAATTCACTTTACACTAGATTGATTTTAAAAAAAATCAACCCTCCTCCCACTCAATATACTCCACCTCATCATCGCCTTCATCAAATTCTGGAATCACCTTTGGGACTGGTTCTTTGATTTTTTTGACAGGTTTCTTTCCATCATTATTATCCTCAAGTTCAGCGACTGGTTTGGTTGGTTTATCATCAAAACCTTCTAATGTAATATCATCAACAGAATCTTCATTATCATATTCTGGACGTTCTTTTTTCCATTTGTCAAAATTGTCGATTACCACTAAACTTCCGAATTCTTTTTTGAGTCTAGATTGAATATCATCGCGACGATATTGGCTTAGCTTAAATTCTCGTTTGATATTTTTCTTATCAGTTTTGACACGATAGTTTTCCACATCACCAGCGATGTTGTAGTAAAGATTGAACCAGCCTTTGGTTTTTGTCGGTAGCGGTTTAGTTCCTTTATTTTGTTTTTTAATTTTATTAGCGAGTACTTGGCCTGCATTTACTTTGACATTATAATCAAAATCATTTTCAAAAGTGTGTTCACCATTCACCATTAGATTCACCGCATTACTACGGATTAGCATGGCAGGCATGTAGACTTTCCCTTTTTTGATTTCAAGATAATTTCTCATGTTTTCAAAATGGATATTTCTAAGATCACTGATATGCATATAATCAGAAAAATCATAAAGCATCCGAAAGCCTTTCAATGAACCATCATCAATACTCAAATCTCCAATTACGTTCAAGTCGTCGTAAACGAATTCACCTTCTTCATCCCATTGCGCAAACATAGCGAGTTGAGCGTTTAAGGTACCATTGACGTGTTTGTCCTGAATAAATTCTTGACCAAAGTTTTCTCCTTGCCTGAAAAATTCTTTGAAATCAATTTTATCACAAACCAATTTCGCCTTCATGTAAGGTTTCTCTTTAAAGAAAATTTTTCCATCCAAATTGAATGCGCCATCCATTGCCTCTGCATATCCTTTTAGCTCAACTTCATTATTTTCAAAATCTAATTCACCAGAAAAATTTTCTCCTTCAATTTCGTTGTAATTAAATTCCTCAATTTTAATTTCTACCGTACCATCTAAAAATTTGGTCAACCTTTCTTGACTTGCCGTATGGGCTACTTGAATGGAATCCATCACCTCTTCGGAAACTTCGTCTTCTTCCACATCGATGGCACCGATACTGAATAATCGATCCAGATCTACTCTTTTTCCTAAAATTTTGGCATTGAATTTTAATTCCGCTTTTTTAGAATTGGATTCATCTGCAAAAATCACTGGAAGGATATTGATGAATTTTCCGTTCAATTTAATTTCAGTACCTGCACCTTCTAGTTCCAAATTCTCGACCGAAAGACTATTGTTATTTAATTTCAAATTTCCTTTGTCTAATGTCAATTTCTCATCGGCGAATACAATCTGTGCATCATCAAATTCGATACCTCCCGAAGCAATGACTTTTTTGATGGTCTTTGCACTCATCATGTCTTTTTGCCTTCCTTTTAATTTGAAATTGTGAACTTCAATCTCACCTTTACTGGATTTGACCCCTTCGATTTGAAGGAGATTGGTTAAAGTTTCGGTTGGGACTACACCATCTACTTGGAAGTCGATTTTTGGAGAATCAAAATTGGAAACTTTCAAATAACTTTCGATAAGTTCCCGATTGAAGTATCCTTTAAATTTCAATAATTCAAAAATGGAAGTTTCCATGGAGTGGTTTTTGCCATTTGAAAATCTGGCAGTCAGGTCTACATCCTTGATTGCATTTTTTAATTTGGAGGTAGTGATTCTTCCGTCTTTCAGTTGGAAGGATCCCATAATTTTCGGAGCCTCGGTTCTACTCAATTTTCCTTTAATCGACGTATCCAATTTAAACTGTCCACTACTTTGAAGATCGGCCATAGCAGAAACATATTTTTCAGGAATGAATTTAAAAACAGATTCCAGGTTGCTATCTTTACTACTAATTTCCAGATCAAAATCTGTTTCCTTTCCTGAGGCAGTGACCAGTCCGTTGACATTAAATATATTTCCTTCCAATTCTAAATTTGCATTGTCAAATTCGTAAGTACCTTCTTGCAAGTCCACATATACATTCGCATCGTACGCCAAGTTTTTGCCAACAACATATCGTTCTCCACCTATCTCAATAAATTCTGATTGAAACGATGCGACACTCTTAACCGAAAAATCATTGTTAGAAAAATCACCAGAGGTAGTTGCTTCGTTTAATAGAAACACCATTTCTTGATTGGCTCTTTCGTCTATGTAGTGCAGTTCGATATCTTCAAAAGTTGCTTGTTCAATGGATAAAGAGAAATCACTTGCTTCACTTTCTTCATTGGAAGATTTGGCGATATCAAAATTAGCTTTCCCATTTTTATCAATCTTAATTTGCATGGCACCATCATTGGCGATCACAGATTCTACTTTTATATTATCACCAAAGAGACTGAATAGTGCGAATTGAAATGAAAGCGTTTTTGCCTCCAATAATATGCCATCCATCGCATCATATAAAAACACATCATGTAATTCTGCAGAAGCAGTAGGGAAATCAGAAACCAAGTTCAAATCGAATTTCCCAACTTCCAACTCCGTATCCAATTGCTTATTGATTTCTGTCAACAATTTGTCTCCAATCTTATTTTCAAAAAATGCTGCAATGACCGTCAAGATGATAACGGATACGATAATGAAGACCAGCAGTCCAATTCCAAAACGTTTGACAGTTTTATTCATTATGAGATGGGTATTTTCTGTGAAGAAGCAAACGAAAATTCAGAGAAATAGATGATAATTCCTCTTCATACGTAAAATTAGGGCTAATGATTTATGTAACGAGTAAAAAAGACGGAATATTTTGAAATAATTTGAAAGAAATACTTGTAATAAAAGCTTTGTAAAGCTATCTTTGCAATCCTTTAAAGAAAGGGCGATTAGCTCAGTTGGTTCAGAGCACCTCGCTTACACCGAGGGGGTCGGGAGTTCGAGTCTCTCATCGCCCACATTAGAAAAGCTTAGACATTTGTCTAGGCTTTTTTTATGTCCCGCCTATTGCTTTTTTTAATTTGCCAGAATCATTTAATTTATGTCCTCCCAATTCGGTAGGAGGTCAGTTATATTTGAATGGGCAAGCATCTTTTAATGAGAATACTTGGTTGTTGGAAATATGTCAAGTAAAACCTTCAGATCTTGACAACTGCTTCACTAACTATTATAATTTAACGCAACAATTTGGTGAGATAGATAAAATTAATCTTCGAGAATTTTATGATTCCAAGCTGGGCGGACATATAAAGTAAGATTAATTGTTAACAATGACTGTTTGCCTAGTAGTGAATTTATCAAAAATATTAGAATCAATAAGTGCACAACTGGGGGAGGCTCGGGAGGATTTGGGATGCAAAATGTAATAGGATTATTAGCAACCAATCCCTTTAATTCTGAATTAAATGTTTTTTATAATTTAGAGCAAACAGGAGAATTTCAACTTCAATTAGTCGATATGGCACAAGTCAAACAATTCAACTGATACCTTCAACGAATAAGGAAATAGGAGGACATTATTTTACATATAATGCAAATTATCTACTTCCAGGAATTTATAGTTTGCAAGCAAGACTTGGAACCACTACTTTTTCTCAAACCATCGTAAAACAAAATCCATGAGAAATTTTTTGCTATTTATAATTTTATTGCTAACAAATACATCGTTCGCGCAACTAACACCAGAGTTTCTAATGCCAATCTGGTTTGAGGATACACAAGGGAACAAGGATACGATTTGGATCGGATCTGATATGAACTCTAGCTCAGAAATCAATCCTCAATTTGGAGAGGTAGCTATTGAAGAACCGTTTGATCACATTCTGGAAGTAAGAGCTGCACATGGAGACGATTCAGAATGGGATGGATTAGAGTTGTCAAAAATTATTGTTGAAGATGCAGATTCTCCTTCTTGTCATGGATTTGGAAGAACAAAAAGAATGATCCACGCAACTTATTTTCCACTCAAAATTTCTTGGGATCAAGATATGGTATTGTCCAATGAAGGACCGTGTGGTCAGAATACCGTTTTGTATCCTCACGTCGACGTCGATTTAATACAATTTTGGTGGCAAACGACACTTCCATTGTATTGTATGAGCGGGAATGACCACGTAATGTTAGATCAAATTGGGGTTTCAGAAACAGGTCAACCGAGAATTTCACATGAGGTTACAGGATTAGGGGTTATTGATATTTATGGCTTATACCTGAATGCATTTTAATGACGCACCTCATTGTTTGACTACCTTATCAAGTGAACCTATTTCCGAATCCCAATTAAGTTTGTTTCCAAATCCAAGTCAAGGTGTACTAAATATTGAAGGTATAGATCCATCAATCGAACAGTTTGAAATATCAGATATATACGGACGTATTTATCAAACAGGAGTGATTCAAAACCAGTTGCAAGTTGAAAATCTGGTTAATGGAGTCTATTATATTTCATTTTTCAGAGAAGATGGGAATGGGTTTACGAAAACCTTTGTCAAGATGTAAGGATAAAGAAAATTCGTATTTCCGATTTTGAGATAAAAGAAAAGCCTGGACTAAGTCTTGGCTTTTCTTTTTTGGAGGACGATGTATTATATCATGAATTGATAATTTCATTTGAATCCCTTAACTTCCATCCATCATGCAAAACAAATTCGACCAAAACACTTCCAACCTCATCAAAAAAGATTTTGAACTAGAAATCGGAGATGAGCCATTGACAGAAGAAGAAATGCTGATGGCATTGGCGGAACGAGTGGCTTGGTTGATGGAATACCGACTTGAATTTTTGATGAGTTCTTTGTACCGATTGGATGTGCTTGAAGTGCATCTCAATAAGGCACTTTCTCCAGACGCAGAAGACCCACCTTATATCGCCATCGCGAAATTGATTATCGAACGAGAAAAACAACGCAATTACACCAAGCAAAAATACAAGCAAGAAAAACTGGATGATGAGTACGGGGATTTGTCATTGTAAGTGCTAAAATTATTGACTTGTCATTGGTAGTCAACAAATCTGGCTAAGCCTTAATAAAACTAGGATAGTAAAAAATGGAAGTTAATTGTTGTACTATTGTCATCCTGAGCTTTGGCTTGCAAGATGTCGAAGGATGCAGTAGATAGCAAATATCCCAACGTGCGAGTCTTGGGTACCGAGAGGAGCTGCGTTATATCATTGGTCGATGCCCAAGTTATATGCTTGACCCACTTTGGGGTCATAGGTAAATAAGATAAAAAGTATTCAAAGAAAAAACTGTAGAACAGGTAGATCAGTATTTTGATTAGCGTACCTTTAAAGCATACGCTATTTTTAATTTTCCATCTATATTTTTAGCTAAATTAGCAGCACATTTCAACAACCAAAGCTAGTTTCAAAATGAAAAATGTCGTTCTAATTCTTTGTTTCCTTTTTACAGGTGCATCCACTCATGCACAAGATGCTTATGATCAATCAATCGGACTTCGTGGTGGACCTTACGGAGGAATTACGTACAAAAAATTTATCGGGGTGCCAGCTGCTATTGAAGGAATCGTTGGTTTCAACTATACGAATGGGCGTACTTATCTAGTCACTGGTTTATTTGAATATCATGTTTTCATTTCCTATCGGATAAATATTTATGCTGGTGCAGGAATTGATATTGGTGGTGGAAAACCATTGGGTGCAGAAAAAGGAATTTTTAGATTGGGCGCAGATGCGATTGTTGGAGGGGAATATACTTTTGAAAAATTGCCCATCAATTTTTCCATCGACTATAAACCAGTTTATCAAATTATTCAAAATGAATTCTTTTTTAATGAGTTTGCTTTAAGTATTCGATACATTTTCTAACAATATTTTAACATGCTCATCAACACCAAAGGTATTATTGTCAGAACTATGAAGTACTCCGAGTCGAGTATCATCACTGATATTTATACCGAGGAAGTGGGAATGCAATCTTTCATTATCAGTGGCGTCAGAAGTAAATCGGCCAAAACCAAAGCCGGTATTTTTCAAGTCATGACCATCGTTGATTTGGTCGCTTATTTTAAATCTTCCTCCAAATTAAATCGAATAAAGGAAGTGAAACTAGATCATATTTATGAAGCGATTCCATTTCAAGTACCGCGAAGTTCTGTAGGAATCTTTATGACTGAAATTGCTCGTAAATCAATTGTTGAACCAGAGGAGAATCCTAGATTATTTAAATTCGTTTGTGATGCATTTATTTTTTTGGATACCACCCAGCAATCATTTGCAAATCTACATCTATGGTTCATGTTGGAGCTGACTTCCTTCTTGGGTTTTTTGCCAGGTGGTGCATTTACGGATAATACTCCTTTTTTCGATATGCGAGAAGGATTGTTTATGAAAGAAAAACCGGATCATCAACAATATTTAGATGAAGAAATGAGCAGTTTTATCAGTCAGTTTTTACAATTAACAAAAGAAAATTGCCATGAAATCAGAATGAATCGGGTACAACGGAAACGCTTATTACTCAATTTAATTGATTATTTTCGGCTTCATATTGATAACTTTCCCACGATACAGTCCCACATCATTTTAGAGGAAGTTATCGACGAATAATCTTAAAAACCTAACAAATACTAATTGATGTCCACTTTCGTTTATTTAAAGGCGAATTTAGCTCGAATCCAATTTTGAATTATGTCAAAAACTGAAAAAATACTTAGCGTTTTATCTTCTGGTCATTTTTGGAAAAGAATGGGGCAGTTGGCAATTGCTCTTTTTATTCTTGGTGTCATTTCAGTCATCATCTTTTTTATGATGGTACGTGGTGGTTCTTTTGGTGAATTACCCGTCAACACCGATCTCAAAAATATCCAACATCAATTAGCTTCTGAAGTTTATTCTGTCGATGGAAAATTATTAGGAAAATATTTTATCCAAAATAGAACACATGTAGAGTATGAAAATATTTCTGAAAATGTGATTAATGCATTGGTTGCAACAGAAGACGCACGTTTTTTCGAACACCGTGGCTTAGATCTGAGAGCACTGGCAAGAGTATTTTTTAAAACACTTTTAATGCGGGATCAATCCGCTGGTGGTGGAAGTACATTGAGTCAGCAATTAGCAAAAAATTTATATCCCAGAAAAAAACACAAACGTGGAACCATCATCATCAACAAGACCAAGGAGATGATTCTGGCTCGTCGTTTAGAAAAGTTATATAGCAAGGAAGAATTGTTGGGACATTATTTAAACACTGTTCCTTTTAGTAGAAATATTTTTGGAGTCGAAGTGGCGGCCAAAACTTTTTTCAATGTCAAAGCAAGTGAATTGAAAGTGGAAGAAGCTGCGGTCCTTGTCGGAATGCTTAAAGCGACCTCCAATTACGATCCAGTCAGAAATCCAGAGCGCGCCACGGAAAGAAGAAATACAGTACTCAGCCAAATGGCGAAATATAAATACCTCACCAATCGAGAATTCGAAGAACTTAAAGAAATTCCATTGTCAGTTCAGTATTATAAAGAAGATAATAACACGGGTATTGGAACTTATTTTAGAGAATTTTTGCGTCAAGAATTGGATCAGATAATGAAAGATCATGAGCGCAAAACAGGTGAAACCTACAATATATACACGGATGGTCTGAAAATATATACGAGCATTCACTCCGAAATGCAAAAGTATGCGGAAGAAGCAGTGGCAGAAAGGATGAGTGGATTGCAAAAAGATTTTGATAAGTCTTGGGGAAGCGCTAAGCCTTGGGAAGCCAACCGAGTGTTGATTCCTGAAATGAAAAAATCCAATCGCTATAGAACATTAAAAAAACAAGGTTATTCTGAAGAAGGGATCCGAAATCGATTCAACCGACCTGTCAAAATGAAAGTGTTCTCTCATGCAGGAGGCGAAATGGAACAGACCATGACGCCAATGGATTCCATCAAGTATTATTATGGATTGCTGAATGCGGGTTTTATGGTAATGGATCCAAAAAATGGAGAAGTACGGGCATGGGTAGGCGGTACCAATCATAAATATTTTAAGTATGATCATGTCAAGTCCAGACGTCAAGTGGGTTCTACATTCAAACCCATTGTTTATTTACAAGCAATAAGAGAAGGGATTCCGCCATGTGAACTAATTCCTAACAGATTAATTACATATACTGAATATGACAATTGGCAACCTCAAAATTCGGATGATAATTACACCGGCTATTATACCATGAAAGGTGGGTTAACTGGTTCAGTAAATACGATTGCTGTTGACTTAATCATGAGGACCGGCACGGAAGCTGTAAGAAATCTCGCGTTCTTGATGGGAATCGAAAGTGATATTCCACCAGGTCCCGCAATCGCATTGGGTACTGCTGACATCGCTTTATTTGATATGATTAAAGTATACGGTACCATTGCCAATCGTGGTCTAAAACCAGAACCAAAATATCTACTTCGAATTGAAACGAGAGACGGTGAAAATATAATTGACAATGAAGAGGATGTAGTAATGGAAAGAATTGTGGAAGAAGAACATGCGGACATGATGATCAAAATTATGGAAAGTGTAGTGGATAGTGGGACTGCTACCAGACTTCGTAGAATTTACAACTTCGAAAATGACATCGCTGGAAAAACAGGAACCACTCAATCGCATGCAGATGGTTGGTTTATGGGATTCACACCATCATTGGTGGCAGGCGCGTGGGTTGGTGGTGAGTCTCCGAGAGTTCGCTTCAAATCTATCCGATATGGACAAGGTGCTAACATGGCACTTCCGATATGGGCTATTTTTATGAAAAAGTTGCAAGCGAATCCCAAATTTGCCTACATGAAAACGGAGCAATTTCCAGAGCCAGATTCAATGTTGCTTGCTCAAGTGACGTGTCCAAATTATGTCAAATATTCTGAACCAGTTTACAAAGATCCGGTCCCGACCGCTGATTCAGGTAATGATGATAAACCGGGTTCTTTTCTGGAAGTCCTCAAACAAAAAACAAAGAAAGATAAGAATAAGGGTAAACCTCCTGTCTATAAAAATCCGACCCAAAAGAAAAAGGCAAGTCAGGCAGGTTCCTATGAAGAAGCCCAAAAGAAGGCTAAGAAGGATGCTCGAAAAAAGAAGCGAAAAAAATTCTTTGACAAAGTCTTTGGTGGCGGGAATAATTAGGGTTTTTCTTTTTAACCAATAATGATTTTTTACCACATAAGACACTTAAGAAGTTTCACATAAGACACTTAAGTTATCGTTCTGGCGTGAAAGTCTTATGTGTCTTTCTCGCGGTTTTTGATCTCTTATGTGTCTTATGTGGTTAAATACGTTTGGGCGTTACGTTATGCTTATGGAGTCATTATGTGTTTACCACGCCAGAGCATCAATTCACAAGCCTAATAACTAATATTCTACCCCCCAAATCCACATAAAACCTTTACCTTTACGCATCAAATTATAGTACAAACAGTATAACCTATCAGTATCATTTCTATATCTACTACTTATGTTATCTACAAAAGATTCTATCACCTTCAAGAAAGGAAAACTTTCTAACTCCAAACTAATAGAACTTTACCTCGGCATCCTCAAACCAAGGATGATTGAAGAAAAAATGTTGAAACTTTTACGTCAAGGAAAAGTCTCCAAATGGTTTGCAGGAATCGGTCAAGAAGCAATCTCAGTAGGTTGTACGATGGCATTGAAAGAGGAAGAAGTGATATTTCCAATGCACCGTAATTTGGGAGTTTTTACCACTCGAAAAATTCCATTAGAAAGATTGTTTTGTCAGTGGCAAGGAAAGAAGTTAGGATTTACAAATGGTCGGGATCGCTCTTTTCATTTCGGGACAATGGATTATAATACAGTCGGAATGATTTCTCACCTTGGTCCTCAATTGTCGTTGGCAAGTGGAGTCGCAATGGCTTGTAAAATGGGTAAAGAAAAAAGTGTTTCTTTGGCATTTACCGGAGAAGGTGGAACCAGTGAAGGAGAATTTCATGAAGCATTAAACGTTGCAGCAGTATGGCAACTACCCGTCATTTTTGTAATAGAAAACAATGGGTACGGTTTGTCAACACCAGCTTCTCAACAATACAAATGCAAAGACTTGGCAGATCGCGGAATCGGATATGGAATGCGCTCAATCATTGTAGATGGAAATAACGTTTTGGAAGTTTACAATACCATAAAAAAAGTGGCTGCAGAAATACGCAAAAACCCAGAACCAATATTGATAGAAGCGAAGACTTTCAGAATGAGAGGTCATGAAGAGGCATCTGGTACTAAATATGTTCCTAAAGAATTAATGGATCATTGGGCACAGAAAGATCCGTTAGAAAATTTTGAAAACTTCCTATTGTTTGAAAATGTCATCACAGAAGAAAAAATCAAACAATATAGAGCCGATATCAAAAAGGAAATTGAAGATGCTTTGGCAATTGCAGATGCAGAACCAGCCATCGAAGTGAATTTTGATAAAGAACTCGAAGATGTTTTTACTCCTTTCAATTTTCAAGAAACCAAATCATCCGGTACCAAAACTGAAAAACGATTTATTGATTCTATCTCAGATGCATTGGCATTGGCAATGGATAAAAACGACAAGTTGGTTTTGATGGGACAAGATATTGCGGATTATGGAGGTGTTTTCAAAATCACGGATGGTTTTATGAAAAAATATGGTGCAGACCGTGTTAGAAATACGCCATTGTGTGAAAGTGCAATTATCGGTATCGCTTTAGGTCTAAGTCTTAAAGGATACAAGTCGATGGTCGAAATGCAATTCGCTGATTTCGTTTCTTGTGGATTCAATCAAATTGTGAATAACTTAGCAAAATTACATTATCGTTGGGGACAAAATGCAGATGTCGTTGTCCGAATGCCTTGTGGTGGTGGAGTAGCGGCTGGACCTTTTCATTCTCAAACCAATGAAGCATGGTTTACACACACTCCTGGGCTGAAAGTTGTTTACCCATCCAACCCATATGATGCAAAAGGATTGTTATTAGCTGCATTCGAAGATCCAAATCCAGTCATGTTTTTTGAGCATAAAGGAATGTATAGAAGTTTGACAGAGGAAATTCCGGATGACTATTATACCATTCCAATTGGAAAAGCTGCGATCCGTAAATTTGGAAATGAAGTGACCATCATCACCTACGGTATGGGTGTGCAATGGGCAAGTAAAGTCGTAGAAGAAATGGGAATTGATGCAGAAATTTTGGACTTAAGAAGTTTATCTCCAATCGACTACGAAGCCATCGAAACTTCCGTTCAGAAAACCAACAAAGCAATCATCTTGCACGAAGATGTCATGGCAGGTGGAATCGGCGGTGATATCTCCGCTTACATCAATGAGCACTTATTTGAGCACTTGGATGGACCCGTTATGCGTGCTGCCAGTATGAATACACCAGTTCCTTTTTCTGCTGATTTGGAGAAACAGTATTTGCCGGTGGAGCGATTTAAGGAGAAGTTAGAAAAGTTGTTGGCATATTAGATCGTTTTTTCGTGGGGCCTTTTGGCTATTTAGATATTTGGACACTTCTACTACAAAGAGATTTTCAATTTAATTTTGAATTACGAGAAGTTTCATTTTATCTTAAAATTATCTTTGAACGAAAAGTGTCCAAATATCTAAAAGTCTAAATTACTCATATAACTTTCCCACAAAATAAATCCATAAAAACCATTTACTATTCGTAGTTTTGCACCAAATTAATAAGCACATGAAATTTGATGAAATGGTTGCAGTCAGTGGGCTGCCAGGGGTTTTTAAAATGGTCGCCAATCGTTCGAATGGACTGATCGTAAAAGATATTGAAAGCGGGAAAACTAGGTTTGCATCTGCTCGTAAACATCAATTCACACCACTAGCTTCTATTGGAATCTTTACAGATGATGATACGACGGAATTGAAAGAGGTTTTTAAAACAATGCAATCCAAATTGAATACCAACCCACTTCCAAAGCCTAATAATCCAGAGGAACTTAAAAAATATTTTGCGGAAATTCTTCCTAACTATGATCGGGATAAAGTTCATGTGAATGATATCAAAAAAGTAGTTAAGTGGTTTTCATTTTTAAATGCAAAAGAATTGTTGGATTTTTCTGAGAAAGAGGAAGTAAAGGATGAAAAGAAAGATGCTAAAGAAGAGAAGAAGGAAAAAAAGAAGGCAAAATCTGAAGAGGAGTAAAGTGGTAAATCCTTAAAAGGGCTCAACTAACATTTACAGTTTGAAAGAAAAATTAAGTGCAGCCCTTTTAAGGATATAGACAAATTAACTTCAAATATTACGAACCACCTCTCCATCCGGATTCCCAAAAAACAAAACCTCTACGTGCTCCCCATCAAAAACCGCGTAAGAATTATAATTCATCCATTCTCCCAAATTAATATAGCGACTCTTGTCATTCTTCAATCGCCAATCAATCGGTAAATGACGGTGACCAAAAACAAAATAGTCGACGTCTAGTGTTTCGATTTTTTTATTGCAATAAGCAATCAACCATTCCTTTTCTTCGCCCAAAAACTGACTTTCGATTTTATGCCCATCTCTACTTTTGCCAGACCAAAAACGAGCGAGACCGATTCCAAAATTTGGATGCAGTCTTTCAAAAAGCCATTGACAAAGTTTATTGGAAAATACTTTTTTGAGAATTTTGTAGCCAGTATCACCAGGTCCGAGTCCATCTCCATGTCCGATGAAGAATTTTTTCCCAGCAATTGTTTTTTGAATAGGGGTGCGGAAAGTTGTGATGCCTAATTCTTCTTCAAAGTATTTAAACATCCACATATCGTGATTGCCAATAAAGAAAAAGATAGGAATCCCACTGTCTTGAATTTCTGCTAATTTCCCAAGAAGACGTACATATCCTTTTGGAACCACAGTTGAGTATTCAAACCAAAATTCGAAGACATCACCAACTAGGTAAATCTCAGCAGCATCTACTTTGATTTGATCGAGCCACTGCACGATTTGTATTTCCCTTTCCCGACTTGTAAATTTTGAATTTCCATCATTTCCCAAATGGAAATCGGATGCAAAATAAATCTTCTTACCTGGCTCCATAAAATAGTACTATGTACTCGGATTAAACTTTTTGCATAACTGCTTTGCACTTTTCACAAGTACGTAGTTCCTCAGAGTTCATAAAGTTGTTCATGATAGGAGGTAACTCATTAACAATGTCTTTCATTGCAAAAGAAGCTTCGTGTAATTTGTGGTTGCAATTTTCACAGAACCACTGTAATAAATCTATCTCTTTTGGTTTTCGTGGACGCTCGATCACAAGTCCGATTGTATTGGCTGGACGTTGAGGAGAATGCGGAATTCTTGGAGGTAACAAAAACATTTCACCTTCTCGGATAACAATATCTTCAGGAGTGCCATCTTCGTTGATAATTTTCAAAGTGATATCTCCCTCAATCTGATAGAATAATTCTTCCCCATCTTCAAAGTGATAATCTTTACGTCCATTGGGACCACCGACGACCATTACAATAAAATCTTCGTTATCAAGATATACTTGTTTGTTTCCAACGGGTGGCTTCAATAAATGTCTGTGTTCATCGACCCATTTATTTAAATTGAAAGGTTTTGCAATCGCCATTTTAATAAATTTTTATTGATTGAATTTATGCTAAATTTAAGAAAAATTAAGGATAGCTTTCAGAGAGCTTTCTATAATGTTTAATAAAATTAAAATTTTCGAATTTATCCTTAACTTGAAATATAGGATAGCTTTCCGAAAGCTTGGCTACTGAGTATCTATTAGCTCAGCAATTATCGGTTATTTATCTACTTTGAAACATGCCGCAAATTACGACAACATCTCAAAAACGAATTGATCAACTTTTGGTTGGACTCGTTTTCATTGGAATCATGATGGTACTGTTTTCTCTTTCTGAGGAAAATTGGAATAGAATTGCCATCGGTGTTTTATTAGTTGCAAGTTCAGCTTTGTTACTTCATTCCAGAATTAAAAATCGAGTAGAAACTTTTGCTGATAAGTTGATGGGGCAAATGGAATTTATAGAAGACATTTCATCCACTGGTTTTAAAGTCAAAAAGTTGAAAGATCAATCCACATCATTACATCAATGGCGTGATATCTCTGAAGTAATTTTGAAGGATGAATCTGATTTAATTTTCAAATTTCATGACAATAAAGAAAAGATTTTTAAAAATTCAACGGGCGGTTATTATCGATTATTAAAAAATATTCCAGAAGAAAAGTTGATAGATAGTCGCATCAAGAATTATCAACGAACTACTTTTGAAAATTTGACTACGTGTGTAACTTGTGGATTCATTGCATATAAAGCAACAAAATGTCTGGCCTGTAGTACCGACTCTTTCGAAACAGCTCAATTCGTAGAGGCAGAAAATGAATCCGATTATTTACGTGAAGAACAATTAGAATATTTTAGTACCATGGATAAAGCAGAACCAATAGAATTTTATCCCAAAAAGGAAGAAGACGAAATATTCGAATTTGATAAAAATTGGAAACCTATTGTTACGGAAGAGGAGGTTTTGGCATTTAGTAAAGAAGCTTATTGGGATTGAAAATTAGTTGGGAGAGCTTTCAGAAAGCTACAAGTAATGAAACGAAAAACGCCAAAGGTGCGAAACAACTTAGCTAGGTGCAACGCACCTAGCTAAAATAAAAGCAGAGAAGTGTTTTGGCGCGCGTTTTTGTGTCAAAAATCGTGACAAAACATAAGCGAAGAAAAGTATTAGTTGGAAGAGCTTTCAGAAAGCTATCCTTAATTATTAAAAGAACATAAATAATATTTACTTATTCTAATTCTCAAAAAATTAGCGTAAGCTTTCAGAAAGCTACAAGTAATGAAACAAAAAGCGCCAAAGGTGCGAGGTGCAATAGCTAGGTGCAACGCACCTAGCTAGAAAAATGCAGAGAAGTGTTTTGGCGCGCGTTTTTGTTCCAAAAACCGTGACAAAACATAAGCAAAATTAGAGTAAGCTTTCAGAAAGCTACAAGTAATGAAACGAAAAGCGCCAAAGGTGCGAGGTGCAATAGCTAGGTGCAACGCACCTAGCTAAAATAAAATGCAGAGAAGTGTTTTGGCGCGCGTTTTTGTTCCAAAAATCGTGACAAAACATAGGCAAAGCGCTATACATTATAAAATTAGAAATAAAAAACAATGAAAAAAATAGACCATGTAGGAATTGCAGTAAAAGACTTAAAAAATAGCAACCGCCTATTTGCATCGCTCCTAGGAGTTGATGTCGACAAGATCCACATTGAAGAAATCGAAGAACAAAAAGTAGTCGCCTCATTTTTAAAACTAGGCAACACCAAAGTCGAGCTAATCGAGCCCACTTCACCTGATAGTCCGATCGCTAAATTCCTAGAAAAAAAAGGAGAAGGAACACATCACATCGCATTCGAAGTAGTGGATATAAAAGCAGAAATGAAGCGACTCAAAAAAGAAGGTTTCAAATTGCTAAGTGAAGAACCAAGAATCGGAGCGGGTGGAAAACTCATTTGTTTCATTCATCCAAAAACTTCAAATGGTGTTTTAGTAGAATTGGTTCAACCTGTCAAGAAATAAATAGAACGAATCAAACAATATGGAGCCGACCCATTATATCATCGCCATTATCGGAGGATTTGTGGCAGGAATAATCAATACACTTGCTGGAAACGGTTCTGCCATCACCTTATCTATCTTGACGGAAGTAATTGGCCTGCCAGGTAACATGGCAAATGGAACCAATCGGGTCGGAATCATGGCACAAGGAATTTCCAGTCTTTTCAACTACAAAAAAAATGACAAGCTTCACATCAATCGGGGGAAGCATATTATAATACCAACGGTCATCGGAGCTATCTTTGGTGTGTTAGTAGCCGTTTGGGTCAGTAATGAACAATTCAAAAGTGTATTTCGGTTTTTGATGATTATAATCTTGGTTATCCTATTAGTGAATCCAAAAAAATGGCTGATTCCTGATGGAGGAAAACCATTGTTGCCTCCTGTCCTGATGTTTATTGTATTTTTATTGTTAGGATTTTACGGTGGATTTATTCAAATGGGAATGGGGGTGTATTTTTTGGCGACTATGGTTTTGTTAGCAAAGTACAAAATCGCAGAAAGTAATGTTATCAAAATTGTAGTGGTATCGATTTACACCATTATTGTACTCGCTATTTTTCAATACAATGGGTTGATTGATTGGAAAGTCGGAGCGATCATGGCAATTGGACAAGCGGCTGGTGGTTGGTTCGGTGCAAGCTTTGCATCCAATTATTCCAAGGCTGATTTGTGGGCTTATCGGTTATTGATTTTTGTGGTGATTGCTGCGATTGTGAAGATGTTTAAATTGTGGACTTATCTTCCTTTTTTTAATTAAAAATATTTTTCTCTCACTGACTTTGTCAGTGCTTGAATATAAAATTTAAAATAGATTGTTATTGTGTCGAGCTCTCATTTAAGAGCTAACCAAGCAATAAGGTAGAGCATGCTCTTGAATGGGGCGCGCGTGGATATTTTAAATTCAAAAGAGCTTCAGCGATTGAGAAAACTATTTTTAATTTTAAATTATTTAGGCTCTTGAATGGGACGAGCGCGGATATTATAAATTCGAATTGCCTTTGAAGGCATTGAGAAGCAATTATAAATTATTAATTAGAAGAACTTCGCGAAGCCAGTTCTTCGTATATTTACACCCACAACAAAGCAGCAAAAGTGTCCTCATTTTCCGAAAAAACATATCAGGATAATTTCCAAGAAACAATAGCAACCCTCAACGAAGAACAACTTCGGGCAGTCGTTAATATTGAAGGACCAATGATGGTATTGGCTGGGCCAGGAACGGGTAAGACTCATATCCTTGCCACTCGTATTGGGCAAATTCTACAACAAACGGATACACAAGCGCATAACATTTTGTGCCTCACATTTACGGATGCAGGTGTGCAAGCGATGCGTCAACGATTGCTGTCAATTATCGGTACAGATGCACATCGTGTGCACGTTTATACCTTTCATTCATTTTGCAACAAAGTATTACAAGAAAATCCAGAACTGTTCGGAAAGTACGATATGGAATTGATTTCTGATTTGGAAAAATTGGAAATTTTAAAAACCATCATCGATCAGTTAGACCCTAACCATCCATTTATTAAAGGAAGAAGTGATTACTATTTTTATCAAAGTCATGTACTTGATTTGTTTGGTAAAATGAAAAATGAAGGTTGGACCGTAGAAAATGTTAATACGCAAATTGATGCTTACCTAAAAGATATTCCAACCCGTGAAGGTTTTATTTATCAAAGAAATTCGAAGGCAGGAAAAAAAGGAGACATTCGACAATCGAAAGTAGCAGAAGAAACTTTGAAGAAAGAATTGATCCGTGCAGCTGCAGATTTGTTTCCGACCTACGTTCAGATGATGAAAGAAAGAAATCGATACGATTATGATGACATGATCTTATGGGTTTTGGAAGCTTTCAAAAACAACGAACATCTATTGCGTCGGTATCAAGAACAATACTTGTATTTTTTAGTCGATGAATATCAAGATACGAATGGTTCTCAAAATCAAATTCTAAAAAGTCTCATTGATTATTGGGACAATCCGAATGTCTTTATTGTTGGTGATGACGATCAATCCATTTTTGAATTTCAAGGTGCTCGATTGAAAAACTTGACTGATTTTATTCAAGATTATCGAGATGTCGAATTAGTGGTTTTGAAAAAGAATTATCGATCTACTCAAGAGATTATTGACTTTGCCAGTCACCTGATTTTAAATAATGAAAAGCGAGTCATCAATGAAATTCCAGGACTCGAAAAAATACTAGAAGCTGGAAATGCGGAAATGTTGTCATTAGATGTGAAGCCATATTTCACCCAATTTCCAAATCGAATGCATGAAAATGCGGAAATCGTTTTTCAACTAGAAGTACTGCAAGAAAAAGATTTTCCATTGAATGAAGTGGCGATTATTTATGCCAAGCACAAACAAGTGGATACCATTCGCACATTGTTAGAAAAGAAAGGAATCCCATTTCAAACCAAAAAGGAAATCGACATTTTAAGGACGCCACTGATTGGCAACTTAAAATTGTTGTTGGAATATATTTCACTAGAAACGCTTTCTCCTTATTCTGGTGAACACTTGGTTTACAAATTATTGCATTTTGATTTTTTCAATTTGGACAAAAGAGATATTCCAAAGATTGGATTCTTCATGCGCGAAAACGATTACAAATGGAAAGACTTGATTGATGATGATGGTTTGTTGTCGGAATTGACGTTGCATCAATCTGTTGCTTTTCAAGTTTTCCGAAAATTTATGCGAGAGGTAATTGCGGATACACACAATGTTTCATTAATTGCTTTGTTGGAAAAAATTATCAATCGATCCGGAATTCTTACCCAAGTTTTAAAAACTGAAAAAGATAAATCATGGTTTGTTCAAATGCTGAATACCTTTCTTGAATTTGCAAAACAAGAAACGTTCAAAAACAAATCACTTGACTTGAAAGGGTTTATTCATTTGGTCAACAGAATGTTAGAAGCGAAGTTGCCATTGCGTATGCAAAAGGTGGTACACAATGATGAAGGGGTGCATTTAATGACGGCACATGCATCCAAGGGAATGGAATTTCGCCATGTATATATGATTGATTGTGTCAAAGATTCTTGGCAGTCGGCTAGGGGAGGCAAGTATAATTTTACCTTGCCGGATACCTTGACATTTTCTGGAGAAGAGGATTCGTTGGAAGCAACTCGACGGCTGTTTTATGTTGCAATGACAAGAGCAAAAGAAAGTCTACGTATTTCTTGGGCAGAAAAAAGAAATGATAATAAGACATTGGAACGAACTCAATTTATAGATGAGTTAGAAGCGAAAGTCGATATTGAATTGCATAAAAAAACAATTGCTGAAGTTGAGTTAATCAATACGCAATCGAATTTGTTGATGGAAACCAACTTGCCTCACATTCCTGAACAAGAACGAGATCGCATCGATTCTATCTTACAGGATTTCAAAATGACGACTTCAGCACTCAATCAATATCTGAGATGTCCACTGACTTTTTACTATAATCAAATTTTAAAAATTCCTACTGCTAAAAGCGAATCTGCTGTTTACGGGACAGCGATGCATCAAGCGCTTTATCGTTTGTTTTCTAAAATGGTGAAAGATGAAGAC
Organism: uncultured Saprospiraceae bacterium; assembly: GCA_937928575.1. Lineage (GTDB taxonomy): Bacteria > Bacteroidota > Bacteroidia > Chitinophagales > Saprospiraceae > CALDGQ01. Next base: position 22,253 of record CALFWW010000183.1, read on the forward strand.
AAAGGTTTTCCTTCTGTGAAAGCATTCATCGGATTTTTTGAAGAAGAAATGCAAAGAGTTCAAAATAAATTCGCGCCAGAAAAGTATCAACAGTTTTTGGAAAAAGGAAAAGCCAACCTCACTTCTTTTTTTAATGAAAATATTTCTAAATGGGAACGAAATGTTAGATTAGAACACAATGTTTACAATGTCGAATTGGATGGTGTCCCAATGGAAGGGGTGATTGATAAAATCGAATTTGGTCAAAAATCCAAAGTGCATATTATTGATTATAAAACTGGTGCTAAAAAATCAGACACGGTTCGAAAAATCACGGAGAAAAATAAAAACGGTGGTGCTTATTTACGTCAATTGTATTTTTATAAATTCCTCTATGAAGCGCAAACCTTGCATCAACAAAAAGTACAAAGTGCATCCGTACAATATATCGAACAAAACAAAAAGGGCGAGCATGATATCTTCACCACTTATTTTGATGCGGAAGGATTGGTTTTAATGAAAAATTTGATCAAAGAAACGTATCAGAAAATACAAAATCACGAGTTTTATCAAGGTTGTGATGAGCGCAATTGTAAATGGTGTAACTTCACTAGAAATAATCAAGTGCCGGATTCGTTTGTGGATGAGGAGGTGGAAATGCTGGATGATCTTGCTTGATTTTTTTAACACATAGTACATTTTATTTAACACATAGCGCACATAGAGACATAGATTCACATAGAACGCACGTTGTTAGAGTATCTCACGTCCTCCCTATGTGCCTCTATGTATCTATTGTGATCTATGTGTTAAAACAAACAATCTGAATTATTAAAATTATGAAAAATATCTTCTTCCTTTTTTTCTTCACCTTTCTTCAATTCTCAATCATGGCGCAAGATAAAGCAACCTTAATTTACATCGGTGATCCAATGTGTTCATGGTGTTATGGTTTTTCACCTGAATTTTCAAAGGCAACTGAAACATTAAAAGATAAAGTGGATGTGCAATTGGTGATGGGTGGTCTCAGACCTTACAATCAAGAAACCATGTCTGATTTAGGTGATTTCTTAAAAGAACATTGGGAGCATGTCAATGAAGCGAGCGGTCAACCTTTTAACTATGATATTCTGAAGGAAACAGCTATGAAGTATGATACAGAGCCTATTTGTAGAGCCAATGTTATTGCTCGTGAATTGAATCCAGATGTTGCCTGGAAATTTTTCAAATTGTCTCAAATCGCTTTTTATAAAGACAATAAAGATCCTAACACTTTAACAACGATGTTGGGTATTGCAAAGGAGTGTGCACTACCTTTAGATAGATTTGAAAAAATGTTTTTGTCTGACAAGTGGAAAGAAAAGGTGAAATTAGATTTTCAATATTCAGCTGATTTGGGTGTGCGTGGTTTTCCTTCAGTTGTTTTGAAAAAAGGGGAACAGTATTATTTGGTGATGAATGGATATGCTAAATCGGAGGCGGTGGTGAAGGCGGTTGGTGAGGCGCTTGCTCGTTAATTTAACACATAGCTTATTATTTTAACACATAGCGCACATAGCGCACATAGAAACATAGAAACATAGAGGCACATAGAGCGTACGTTGTTAGGTAAACTCGCGTACTCCTATGTGTTTCTATGTGTCTAATGTGATCTATGTGTTAAAAATCACGCATGCATTTAGGTAAATATACTATGTTAAAGAGCCCTCAATTTTAGCCACCACATCCAAAGCATCCCCATACACCTTACTCATCGAAGCATTATTATCCATACCAGCAAAGAGTGCCATTTCAGCAGTCTTGATAATTTCAGTGAACTTAGCAATATGTTCTTGATTCACATTTAAAGAAGAGAGTTTTTCGGAAATGTTTTGTTTGGAAAATTCAGAAGGGGGCATGTTAAGTTTGTCGCCAACATAACCAAACATCGCTCTGGACACCTCATCATAAAAAGCGCGACCATTATTTTCACCTAGATATTTTTTGGCAGTAGCGAGTTTTTCTTCAGCGTGTTTTTGAGCTTGCTGACTTTTAAGTAGTGTCAGATCGATTTCAGGTTTATTTGCATCCATTTGTTTTTTGACAACCACACCTCCTAACATGCATAGCGGCAACGCGAAAAGAATCCAGAAAAATGGCGAACCATAAAAATAACTACCCGCTTTACTAAGGTTGCTATCCGTTTTGATGAATTTAATATCACCCATCAATTTATCATCTTCTGCAAGATCTTGTTTAACATTGCTTTTACCAGTTCCTTTTGATACGAAGACATTGAAAATTCGAGGCTTCAATGTTCGGTACGCTAAAGAGTCGGTATCGAAATAAGTGAACTCAGGTGCAATTTGATATCTGCCAGGTTCTTTAGGTAGAATGAGATATTCCAAAATTTTCTGACTGTAGTTTTGCCCATTTTGCTCCACCTCTTTTTCATCCAAAATATTAGGTTCATAAACTTCTAGATTCGGATCCAGATTAAGTTTGGGTGGTTGCAATCTTTTAATGTCTCCATTTCCGGTGATGGTCACTTGTAAAGTGATGGCATCATCGGTGGTCAATTTATTTTTGTCAACTTGTACTTGCATACCATAATTTCCGACAGCACCTGAAAAAGTCGGAGGTGCATTGTCCGGCAAAGGTTTTACATTAATCTGAATAGTTTGCGTATTTACATTAAACTGTTTCAAATTTCTGTTGAAGAAAAAACTGCGTCGTTGTTTTGGCTTTGTTTCATCAACAACACCTAGCCGAGAAGACATTGGATCAATTGTCATGAGCCCTGCTTGCTGTGGATACAATGCGACCCGTCTTAAAATTTTGGTGCTATATTGGATTCCATTAATCACTTCTTTGACAACTCTTCCATCAAATCGTGAGATATTCTGTGCATAAAACCCATCATATTCTGGTTCGGAAATGATATTGTAGCTCTCGATATTAATGACTGTATAAAGTTTGTAGTCCAAAAGAATTTGTTGACCAATTCTTGCTTCATTGACACTAGGTTCTGCTCTGATAAAAACCTGCTCTTCGAGATTTGCAACTGCACCATTGGCCATTTTTCTACCTTTCACAACTTTGACTTGAATCGGACGGGTGCTTAATGTTTGTTTTCCTACTTTAATGCTGGCAGGACCGATGGTCATCGTACCAATTTTATCAGCAAGCAAAGTAAAGCTATAGCCAATCGAACTGCTGGACTTCCCGTTTACCCAACTTGTACTTTGAGAAGTACTTGGTCCACCTGCGACTTTGAAATTCTTAAAAGCAGGTGCTTTAAATTGCGTACCACTCGCATTTTCTAAAGTAAAAGTCACTTCCAAATATCCGCCTTTGACAATCTCTTTGGCATCAGCAGTTGCCACAAAACGAGTCTGTGCTTCCAATGAAATGAAAGCAATCAATAAAACAAAAAGGGATAGAAAAATTCTCATGAAAAAAGTGTGCTGAATTATATTTTATAAACGCGTCTTTTCTTTTTAGGTTTCTCCTTTATACGAGAAGGAAATTCAAAAAGATCGAAGTTGTCAAAACCTTCGAAAGGGTCAAAGGTATCTCTTTTATTGGGGATTTCCTGCTTAATATTGTCAGGATTTGGAAAGACATTTATTTCTATTGGAGCAGTTTCCAAAATCCCTTCTTCTGTTTCAACATCTGCAGGCTCGATATAATAAGTGCCGATGTCTTTTGGTTGCAATAAATAAGAGTAGGAATTGGTCTGACTCATCTCCCCATTGATGAATGAAGAACTCATAGATTGATTAGGACCACTGACGATATCGTAGTCTTTAAAATTAGGTGGATTGAAATTGCTAGCAGATATATTTTTCAATGTGAAGGTCACCTGAAAGTAATTTCCTAACAAGATAGAGTCATTGCTTACATTGACGGTAAATTCTTTTTGTCCAAATGAATTTGCAATGAATAAAAAACCAATAATGATTGTGGATAGAATCGTCTTCATGATATTATCTTTAATCTTGTTTACAAAGATAAGATTTGTGATAAAAAATTGGAAGTGGTTTTTGGGTTAATCTTTGGTTAAAATTGGGCTAGTTAATCAGAATTTATTTGTGTTTTTTCATGTTGAGAAGCTTTTAAAGATTCTTAAACTTAGTTGGGAAATTAAGTTTAAGAATCCTTAAGGCTTTCGATGCTTTTTAGCTTAAGTTTAAGAATCCTCAAAGACTTCTCAAACTACTTAAATATAACAATTTTTTTACGGTTTCATATCTGCTTCTTCTTTTCCTTTATTCTTCACATATTTTTCCAACCATTGATCTTGTTCCCACAACATATGCATGATGGATTCACGAGCGGCGTAGCCATGACTCTCTTTTGGAAACATGACCAATCGTACAGTAGCACCCAATCCTTTTAGCGCATTGAAGTAACGCTCACTTTGCATTGGATAAGTTCCAGAATTATTATCTGCTTGTCCGTGGACTAGTAACAATGGTGTCTTCATTTTTTCAGCATGCATGAATGGCGACATCGTATAATAGACTTCTGGCGCTTCCCAATAATTTCTTTCCTCCGCTTGAAATCCAAATGGCGTCAATGTTCTGTTATACGCACCTGATCTTGCAATTCCTGCTGCAAATAAATCACAATGACTTAATAAATTCGCAGTCATAAATGCACCATAGGAATGCCCACCAACACCAACTCTTGAACGGTCGATGTAACCCAATTTATCTACCGCATCAATAGCGGCTTTTGCATTAGCAACCAACTGCTCTCTAAAAGTATCATTCGGTTGTTCATCCCCTTCACCAACAATTGGAAAAGCAGCATCATCCAAAACGACGTATCCACGATTGACCCAATAAATAGGTGAACCATACCACGGATATGTAAATTCATTTGGAGAAGAAGTCACTTGTCCTGCACTCGACTTGTCTTTAAATTCACGTGGATAAGCCCACATCAACATCGGCATTTTTTCTTTCTTCTTTTTGTCGTAACCAACTGGCAAGTATAATGTTGCACTAAGGTCCAATCCATCCTCTCTTTTGTAGGTAATCACTTCCTTATGCACATCTTGAATTGCTTCAAAAGGATTGTCGAAAGAAGTGACTTTGGTTAACTCACCTGATTTTAAATTTCTAAAAAAGTAATTTGGGAATTTATTTTTTGATTCTAAACGGGTCAATATCTTTCCAGCTTTCATGTCAACCGCGGTAACCAACGATTCCAACATTTCATCTGCTTTCGCTTGATAGATGCGTTCTGTTTTCCCTGTTTTGTAATTGTATTCATCTACAAATGGTAATTTGCCTTCGTCGGAATATCCTTCCCCTAATAAGTGCATTTCATCTCCATCAATTTCCAACACACTATTTCCATACTCGTTTTTCTTGGTTACAAATTCGCCAGGATCACTGTATTTATCTTGATAATTTCTTTCATTATATAAAATTGGTTCTACGGAACTATCACTCGGATTAAAAATGGAAGTACGAAGCATTCTGTCATTCCACCAATAATCATAGCTAACTGCCACATCATCTGTTCCCCATTCGATGCTGTTGTATCTTAGTTTTGTTTTCAGCAATAATTTTTTAGCACTATTGAAAGGTGATGCTAATTGATAAACCGCATCTCGGAAAGGCACTTCTTTTTCAGGATCCCCTTCGTCCATCGCTTCTACCCAATATAGCGTTGCTGGTTGGTCTGCTCTCCAGTTCATACTACGTGGTCCAGTTCTTCTTGCCATAAAACCTTTTGGTAGGTCTTCGATAAGCGGAACTTCTAACACGGTTTTTACTTTCTTCGCATTGGTGTCATAAATAGTTGTTGAACTTGGAAAACGGTAATATGGAACGAGATAAGAAAAAGGCTTCATGATGGTCTCTACCAAAATATTTTTTCCATCAGGAGAAACATTTATTTCAGTGTACATATCTGCATCCATCCATTTGGTTTCTTTTCCAGATAAATTCACTTTCCAAATTTCAGAAGTAGCTAGTTGAACAAAATTATTTTCATCAACAGGGTTTTTCAACAAATCTTGATAGGTTCTATTTTGTGCTTTTTTTCCGCCATCATTTACAGAAATCGTTGGTCCGGTTGGTACTGAAGTTTTGTTATCTACCAATGCTTTTCTATTAGTCGGTAATTTGGTATATAGAATGGTTTTATTATCCAACCAGTTAATAGCTGTATTCATATTAGCACTGACAACAGCATCCGTCAATTTGGAAGCTTTTTTATTGTCGATATCTAACACCCATAATTCAACTCCCGTGTTCACCGTGTTGGTGAAAGCCATGAATTTCTGATTGGCAGACCAAGTCCAGTTGGTCATTCTTGCATCTTTAGGCAAACCAGTTACTGCTTGTTCTTGTTTTGTTGCCATGTCAAATACTTTGATGTCATAACGATATCTGGCTCTACTGGAAATATTGGTTTTTGGATTAATTCGCAATCCTGCCAATCTCATTTCAGTTTCTGATAATTCTTGAATGCTTTTAAATGCTCGACGATATAATAAGACGGCCTTTGTTCCTTTAGAGTTGATTCGCATCCAAGGTGCTGGTGAGGCATCGGCCAATACGCTGATGTCTTTGTGCGGCATCTGATATTGAAGATCAACTTGTGCGAATAAAAATAAAGGAAATAGGAAAAATAATAGGGTGGTGAATTTTTTCATGATGTTGATTTTTTGATGATTTCAATTTACAGAATCAGAATGGAAATTCTCAGGAAAATAACATTGTTTACTATTTATTAACTTTTTTGGTTGATAAGATGTATTACAGACATGTTTTTTGGCACACAGATGCCACAGATTAACACAGATCCAATACGTACTCATCTGTGTTCATCTGAGTAATCTGTGTGAACCAAATCACGTCCTCATTCTGTATGTGACTTCAGTGCAATGAATTTTAAGAAACAAGAGCTTTGTGTTTCCTTCAACTTCGCTCAGTACATGCCTATGATTCTTTGTGAGCTTTGTGTTAAGATACGTCCTCAAATTCTAACAAAATAAACATCGCTCTTATTCCGCGCAATATTAGTAACCTGAAAAGCACCAGCCTGATTAGAACAATGTTCGATTAAATTAAAAACAATACAAGATTTAGGAAGGCCGTCGAAGATGAGCGTAAAATAATTTTTGCCAATACGCGCTTGTTGCCATTGCGGGTACAATGTTATGTTATCCACATGAACCAAATCAGAAACATGATCTGAATGCTGATCATAAAGCATAGTCGTTGGCCAAATTCGAATCAATAAATCGTCTACCACATCCAAGATGCAATGCACGACCACTTGACCCTTTTCATGCACTTGTTCCGAAATTTTTTGGATAATTTCTGGTGCAATTTCGACCTTTGGTTTTTGTATGATAGTAGGCGATGACATTAGAGATATATTTTGCTAATCAAATTTACTAAAGATTTTTCAAAACATAAATTCTGTTATGTTCATTGTGATTGTCTATCCTCGAAGTGTCGTGTCTAAAATGATTTTTCAATAATAAATGAATTGAGGCTTGATTGCGTTCATCTGTGAAAGCTTCCAAAGTAGCTAATTCCAACGTTCTGAAGCCATAATCGATCACCAATTCCATCGCTTCTGTCATATATCCTTGTCTATGAAATTCAGGCATCAGATCATATCCGACTTCTCCACTATTGTGTTTTTCTGAAAAATTCCAGAGACAAATAGAACCGATCATGTTGTGTAATTCTTTTGTTGTAATTGCCCATGTAATCCACTTATTGCCATTCATCCCTCGCTTTATTTTTTTGATAAATTTGGTCGCATCTAATAATTTAGTGGCAGGTTCTCTTTTGATGTATTTCAAAACTTCCGGATTGGAACGAAGAAAGAAAACTTCATTGACATCTGTGAATTCAATTCTGCGGAGAATGAGTCGCTTGGATTCAAGGGTTGGGAAAGGGGAGAAGTTGAGTGGTTTCATTAATGAGCAGTATAGGATATAAAGAAAGTTAATAAAAAAATCCAAAGTATGTTTAAACTTATTCTAACTGATTTAATAATTTTATTTGTTCTTTTCTGCTAGCATGATTTTCAGAGCGTTACTCTCTTTAGATACATTCCCAATTCTTTTCGACCAAATTCCTTTATATGGAAGGGTAAAATCTTATTTTTACATTCAAAATTAGATATTCAATGGCTACGCCTAAAACAGTCGCATTTCATACCCTTGGTTGCAAGCTCAATTACTCTGAGACTTCAACGATTAAGCGTTTGTTTGAAGATAAAGGTTATGGTGCAGTTCCATTTAGTGACGGAGCTGATATTTATGTCATCAATACCTGTTCTGTAACTGATTTCGCAGATCGAAAATGCAGGAAGATAGTCCGACAAGCACTGAAAAAAGCACCGCACGCGCAAGTCATCGTGACGGGTTGCTATGCACAATTGAAACCAAAAGAGATTGCTGAAATCCCAGGTGTAGACTTAGTGTTAGGTGCAGCGGAAAAATTCAGGATAACAGATTATGTAGATGAGATTTCAAAAGCGCCAGGTAAAAATATGGTCGCTGCTGGAGATATTTGGGAAGCCACTTCTTTCAATAGTTCTTTTTCATTTGGAGATCGAACCAGATCTTTTTTAAAAGTACAAGATGGTTGTGATTACAAATGTTCTTTCTGTACGATACCGATGGCAAGAGGGAAATCAAGAAGTGACAGTATCGAAAACGTCGTTGCCAATGCCCAGGAGATTGCCAAAAAAGGTATCCAAGAAATTGTATTGACAGGTGTCAACATTGGAGATTTTGGAACCGAAAAAGGAGTTCCATCAAAAGACGGTCGGTTCATTGAATTAATAAAAGCATTGGATAGGGTTGAAGGAATTAATCGATTTAGAATTTCATCTATCGAACCCAATCTTTGCTCTGATGAGGTAATTGAATTTGTTGCCAATTCTAAGAGGTTCGTACCTCATTTTCACATGCCTTTACAATCAGGAAATAATAAACAACTCAAAGAAATGCGTCGTCGCTACAAAAGAGAATTGTATGCGGATCGAGTTGCGAAGATAAAATCATTAATGCCACATTGTTGTATTGGTGTCGATGTGATTGTTGGTTTTCCAAATGAAACGAAAGAAGACTTTTTGGAGAGCTACAACTTTATTAGTGAACTGAATGTTTCTTATTTGCATGTCTTCACATATTCTGAAAGACAAAATACATTGGCAGCAGAAATGCCGGAAGTGGTGGAAGTAGGAGAGCGTCGTAGAAGAAATGAAATGTTGAGAATACTTTCTCAGAAGAAACAGCGTTTTTTCTATGAACAATTTGTTGGTCAAGAAAGACCTGTTTTATTTGAGCAACACAAAGACAAAAGCTTGTTATCCGGTTTCACTGACAATTACGTCAAAATAGAAATGCCATTTGAATCAGGTAAAATCAATACCATCGAAAATGTACGATTGGAAAAGCTACAAGACAACTGTGTTATGTTGTCTAACAATTTAGCTACGGTTTAATAAGATAGAAAATTAAAACTATTCATATTTATGTATCCAGATTTATCCTATATACTACATGCAATTTTTGGAACGGAACCAGATAACTGGACTTCCATCGTCAAGACATTTGGATTGTTTTTGGTGATTGCGATTTTGACGGGTGCTTTTTTTCTGAATCTAGAATTGAAAAGGAAAGAAAAGGAAGGGGTTTTAAAACCTAATAAAGTTACTGTTACGGTAGGAGAGGGGGCATCGATTTGGGAAATTCTGAACAATGCTATTTTCGGATTTATTTTAGGATTCAAAGTACCATATGTTTACAATAATTTTGTTGCCTTTCAATTAGATCCTGCAGGATTGATTTTTTCTACACAAGGATATTTATTGATAGGTCTTTTGTTAGCTGCCTTATTTGGTGGGTTTAAATATTGGGAGAAAAATCGATATAAACTACCTGAACCAAGAACAGAGGAAAGACTCGTAATGCCGCATGAAAGAATTGGTGACATTACTGTGATGTCTGCCATCTCAGGAGTAGTAGGAGCGAAAGTATTTGCAGTGTTAGAAGATTTACCAACCTTTTTTGCAGACCCAATCGGTACTTTCTTTTCAGGAAGTGGGATGGCAATTTATGGAGGATTGATAGGTGCTTTCGGAGTCGGTTATTTTTATCTGAAAAGGAATAACTTATCCATGCTTCACGTGATGGATGCAGTGGCACCTGGTTTAATCATAGCATGCGGTGTTGGAAGAATGGGTTGTCATTTTAGTGGTGATGGAGATTGGGGCGTACCTAATACCATGGCACAACCAAGTTGGTGGATTTTTCCAGATTATTGGTGGGCGTTCAGTTATCCACACAATGTTTTAAATGAAGGAAATCCAATTGCTGGTTGTACTTGGAGATATTGCAATGAATTGACACAAGCCGTCTGGCCAACTTCTATTTATGAAATTTTCTTCCTTTGTGGAATCGGTGCGTTCTTATGGATGATTCGCAAACGCGTTAAAATACCTGGTTTACTTTTTTCCATCTACCTTATCTTCAATGGCTTCGAAAGATTCTGGATTGAAAAAATCCGTGTCAATGACAAGTATGATGTCCTCGGATTAAATTGGACGCAAGCAGAATTTATTGCTGTCATTTTGATGTTAATGGGAATTATTGCTTCCATCGTTTTAATTATTCGTGGAAGAAAAGATGATGGGTCTGTCAGTGTCGCATAAATCATTACGACTGCTTATAGTATTCAATATTATCAATTAGTAAAGAGGATAATTATTTTTCAGCTATTTTTTCTAAAACCTCAAAAACTTGTTCTGAAGCGGTCTGCCAATCAAATCTTTTTCGTTGATCTCGTCCTTTTCGGATTAATTCAAGCTTTAAGTCTTCGTTGTTATCCAGTTCATTTAAAGCATTGGCGATATAATTGACATCTAGAGGATCGACCAATAAAGCGGCTTGACCAGCAACTTCAGGCATCGAAGAAACATTGGAAGTAATCACCGGCACCTCACATTGCATCGCTTCTAAAATTGGAATACCGAAGCCTTCAAATACAGATACATAAACCAATGCAGTGGCACTTCCCAGAATTTTTGGTAATTCCTCTTTCTCAACATAATCCAGAAAAACAATGTCCGATTGGTGGGCAGCATTTTGATATGCGTTTTCAATAATTTGAGGCTTCCAGGCAAAACGACCACCAATTACCAACTTAGTTTTGGAGCCACTTTGTTTTTTGAAAATATCAAATGCTTCTATTAAGCGATGGATATTTTTTCGTGGATTAATAGAGCCGATATAGAAAAAGTACGGTTCCCCATCTGAATATTTTTTGCGAATATCTTGTTGGGTGTGGACATTAACTGGTTTAAATTCTTCTCCGCATCCATTATAAATGACTTCCATTTTCTTGTCATCAATTCCATAAGTTTTAGCAATATCTTTTTTGGTAGCCTCAGAAACGGTAATGATATGATCTGCTTTTTGTAAAAATTGTGGGACATACTTATTGTAATATTTCAAAACCTGATTTGGTAATTGATCCGGATAGTGCACATGTGCAATGTCATGTGTTATCATAACAGTAGGGATATCTGTTGTGAGCGAGCAATACCCATCTGGCGAGAAAAAAACGTCTGGCTTTTCTTTTTTTAGAATTCGAGGAATACTCATTTCAAACCACCAATACCAAAGATAAGGGTGTCGAGCTGGTGGAAAAACATGGATAGGTTTTACATTTTTAGCGAAAACAAATTCCTCATCGTAAGGTCGATCGAACAAAAATATAAATTCATCTTCCGGATGATCCGCCACCATTCTGGACAATAGCTCGTAGGTGACTCGACCGATTCCTTCGAGTTTGTCCTTGAGTAAAAAACGAGTATTGACGGCTATTTTCATTGATAAACAAAAGTAATATTCCTGTAAGGTATTTCCTGCTTTACAAACAAGTATTTAAACCTTACTTTTGACGAAAAATTAATATTGTGGAAACGGACGTACTTATAATAGGTTCTGGAATTGCTGGTCTGACACTCGCAATTAAAGTGGCAACCAAGCGGCCAAATATTAAAGTGGCTGTTATCACCAAGACCGTAAAAGAAGAATGTAATACCCGATATGCACAAGGAGGTATCTCTGCCGTTTGGAATCATGAGACTGATAATTTTGAAAAACATATCGCAGATACCCTCGATGCTGGAGATGGACTTTGCGAAAGAGCTATTGTAAAAATAGTAGTAGAAGAAGGACCGGATCGTGTTAGAGAAATCATTGATTGGGGAGCCAAATTTGATAAAGAAGAAGATGGTAGTTACGACCTCGGAAAAGAAGGAGGTCACTCTGAAAATAGAATCTTACACTACAAAGATCAAACGGGTGCCGAGATGCATCGTGCGATCATGGAAAAAGCAAAGACGATTGAGAATATTATTTTATTAGAACATCACTTTGCTTTGGATTTTTTGACACAACATCATTTAGGGCGTAATGTATCTCGTGTAACTCCGGGTGTCGAATGTTATGGTGCATATGTCCTGAATAAGAAAACGAATCTGATTGAGACAATTCTTTCCAAAATCACCATAGCTGCTACAGGAGGTGCAGGTCAAATTTATAAAAGTACCACCAACCCAGTCATTGCAACCGGAGATGGAGTCGCCATGATGTATCGCGCTAAAGGTCGATTGGAAAATATGGAGTTCGTTCAATTTCATCCGACCTCTCTTTATAATCCAGCTCAGGAAGGTACTGCATTTTTGGTTTCAGAAGCAGTGAGAGGTTTTGGTGCGATTCTCAAAAGACAAGATGGGTCGGAATTTATGTATGATTATGATCATCGAGGTTCATTAGCGCCCAGAGATATTGTTGCAAGAGCGATTGACAATGAAATGAAAATAAGTGGAGGTGAATTTGTTTATCTAGATTGCAGACATTTGAATCATGATGAATTCTACGAACATTTTCCGACCATCTATGATAAGTGTAAATCCGTTGGGATTGATGCTTTTAAAGAAATGATTCCAGTAGTTCCTTCTTGTCATTATCACTGTGGTGGTATCAATACGGATGAACATGGCCGAACTTCCATCAATCATTTATATGCTATTGGTGAATGTACTTCTACTGGTTTGCATGGTGCAAATCGTCTAGCTTCCAACTCCTTATTAGAAGGATTGGTTTTTGCACATCGAGTAGCGATTGATATTGATAAGACCATTGATTCGATTCAAATTAACAATAAGATTCCGGATTGGGATGCTAAAGGAGTGACCAATCCAAAAGAGATGGTTTTGATTACTCAAAGTTGGAAAGAACTGAAAGAGATCATGAGTAGTTATGTCGGGATAGTGCGTTCTAATGTACGTTTAAAAAGAGCACTGGATCGTTTGTGGTTGTTGTACAATGAGACGGAAGCATTATACGGTACTTCTATGATATCCGCTCAGATGGCGGAACTTAGAAATTTAATTACGATTGGTTATTTAGTAACGAAGTCAGCATCGCAAAGACGAGAAAGTCGAGGGCTTCATTTTACGACCGATTATCCGGAGAAGCAGGAGTTTATTGATGTGTCGATCTTGTAGATGCTGAATCTATATTTTTCAAAAAAAAATCGGCCAATAGAAGGGGTAATTCCTAATGACCGATTAAATGCTTATCAAAACTCGAATTAACTATTTACTTTTCAATTCTTCTAGTCAAAGTAGGATTTCATCGTGCGTAAAAATTCTTGCTTTCTACTAATAGATACGCTGATCGTCTTTCCATTTTCCATCAAAACGGATCCACCTTTTCCACGGATGTATTTATCCAATCGATTTAAATTGATACTGTGAGATCGATGTATTCTTACGAAGTGTCCTTCGTGATTGACTCTGCTTTCCAGTTCTCGTAATGTTTTACAAACCAACATTGACTTTTTTCCCATAAAGTGAATGAGTGTGTAATTTCCTTGTGCTTCCAAGCTAGCGATCGATTCAATGTATTCCAATTCGATTCCTTCCATAGTAGGCAATGCGATCTTTGGGTTGCCTCTTTTTTTGTCGGTAGAAGAAGAGGTGATTGGTGCTAATGAAGGTGTATAACTATTGTTATTTTCTTCTTGAATTTTTACAACTCTCATATCTTAAGTGTTTTTGTGAACAATCAAATTCTACTTCAATTTTAAGACATATTAGAATCCTGACCAATCCAAACATCAGCTGAAAGTCAGTATTCTAATTTGACCTCAATCTAAAGAATCTATGGTCGTTATGGTTGTAATATGAAGATAAGTCCGTATCTTATAATTGTAGAAATCAGCAATCCTTAAATGTCGAAAACACCATCACATAAGCTGTTTAATTTAGTCAAATCACTTTCTGGCTCAGAAAAGCGATATTTTAAGTTAGCGGCCAAAAATAATGGAGCGGACAAGGTCAATAAGTACCTTGTTTTATTCGATGCTATTGAGTCACAAAAGGCTTATAATGAGGAAGTTCTGAAAGAATTGGTCTATAAAAATGAGGTCATAGAAAGCCGTAAATATTCAGAACTTAAATCCTATCTATATGAAATGATTTTGAAGTCGTTGCAACAGTTTGATGAGAAGTCATCTGTTGATTATAGACTCAAAGGCATGTTGCAAAGCATCCGTGTGTTATTCAAGCGATCTCATTATGATGAATGCAAAGAAATACTTCAAAAAGCTAAAAAACTAGCTTACAAATATGAGTCATATGTCAGCATCCTGGAAACGCTCAGATGGGAAAAACAAATCGCTTACGCGCAAATAGATGTTGCTTTTTTGGATCGTGAACTCAATAGGATCGACGAAGAAGAAAAAGAATGTCTGAGGCATTTGAGAAATTTATCTGATTTTAAAAACATCTTTTTTGAAATGCTGATTATAATCAAAAAAGATCACTTGGTAAGAAATGATGAGCAGACAAAAAATCTACAAACGATCATCAATAATCCATTGTTAGAGGATATTGACCATGCACTTTCGCATCAAGCGCAGATATTGTTTTATAGAATTTGGGGAATTTATCAACATACCACGCAAGACTTTAATAAGTACTATGAAGTTTGTTTGAAAACCATTGAGTTGATGGAATCCAAACCTTATTTATTGAAAGAAGATGTGTCTGAATATATTTCGATGTTGAATAATTATACGATTAGTTGTGGTTTACTTCGAAAATATGAAGAGGTTAATAAGTGTCTTACAAAATTCAGAAGTATCCGTGCCAATACATTAGATGATGAAGTGAAAATTCACAGACATTATTTTACACACAAATCTTACTTGTGTATTTATACTGGAGAATTTGAAGAAGGATTGGAGGCGTTGGAAACACATTTGAAAGAATCGAAAAAATTTGACAAACAGTTTTTTGAAAGCAATAGTTTTTTCTTCCAATATTTTTACATCGCGTTTGGAGCAGGGGATTATGAAAGAGCAATGACTTATCTCAATCAATGGTTGGACCTCTCGAATAATATTGAAAGACAGGATTTACAAAGTATCGCCAGAATTTTGAATTTAGTTACCCATTATGAAATGGGAAATAATTTACTTTTGGAATCCCTGTTGAGATCTACGTCCCGATATCAAAAGAAGCAAGATCATATCTTCAAATTTGAAAAAAAGATGGTCAGCTTTATTGGTCACTTAATTAAAATCACCAATCGACAAGATAGATTGGATGCGTTCACTGCGCTGAAAAAAGATTTTGAAAAGCTCGCCAACGAACCAAGCGAGAAAATCATGTTTAGATATTTTGATGTCATTGCATGGATGGAAAGTAAAATCACAGAAAGACCATTCGCGACAATTGTCAAAGAAAGATACCTCCTTAAATCAGCAGTTCCTGTTTCTAAGCGTTAGAACAATATAAACCTAACGATATATTTACAAAAAAGAATGTCCAAGAAACCTTCTCTGAAATTATTCAAACTGATCAGATCAATGACGCCTTCAGAGAAGCGGTATTTTAAGGTGTACGCCTCCAATCATCGTAGTACAGATTCTAATAAATATTTTAAATTGTTTGATGCCATTGATGCTCAAAAAGAATATGATGATCAAGCATTGAAAACTTTAATTTATAATGGCGAAAAATTACAAAGCAAAAAATTTCCAGAACTGAAATCTTATCTTTTCGAGTCTATTTTGAAAAGTTTGCAAGCATTTGATGAGAAAACTTCGGTTGATTATAAAATCAAAGGACTGTTGTCGAATGTAAAAGTACTATACAACCGTTCGCATTATGTTGAGTGCAAAGAATATTTGGTGAAAGCGAAAAAATTGGCACTAAAGTATGAAGCTTTCATTGATCTACTTGAAATTTTGGATTGGAAAAAGAGAATTGCTTACACCCTAATTGATATCCCATTTTTGGATAAAGAGTTGAAGTATATCGAAGAGGAGGAAAAAACTTATTTGGAGCATTTGCAAAATATTGCAGATTACAAACACCTGTTTTTTGAAATTTATTTTCTGGTGAAGAAAGAGGCATTCATTCGATCCGAGAAAAAACTTCCAATTGTCAATGAGTTCAAAAGACATCCATTATTGCAAAATTTATCGACGGCTAAATCTCATCGGGCGAAGATATTGTATTACAGGTGTAGAAGTCTATACTATTCCTTCGTTTTGAAATACAAAAAGTTCTACAATTTCAATAAGGAATTAATTGCATTGATGGAGTCCGCTCCTCATTTTTTGAAAGAAGATGTTTCTGAATATATCTCAGCGACCAGTAACCTGATTTTAAGTTGTGGTTTGCTTAAAAAATATAATGAATGTAATGAAGTGCTTGAAAATTTACATGAGATAAAGCCATTGACTTACGATGATGAATTGAAAATAAAAAGGCAATATTATTTATTCAAGATGTCAATTGCACAAACGACCGGAGAATTTGAGACTGGACTGAAGACCATCAATGACATGCAAAAAGTGAGTAAGAAGTATAAATTGGAATTCTTCGAACCGAGTACTTTGTATTTTCAGTATTTCTATATTCACTTTGGATTAGGCGACTATGATTCTGCTTTGGATTATTTGAATAAATTGATGGACATTCCTAAAAGCGATGTCAATAAACAAGATTTGAGAAGTATTGCAAGGATCATCAATCTTTTTATTCACTTCGAATTAGGAAATCATTTGTTATTAGAATCCTTGTTGAGATCCACGTATCGATTTTTGAAAGAACGACAACGGTTGTATGAATTGGAAAAGGAAGTAATTCGATTTATCACAAAGGCAGAAAAGATACAGACCAAAAAAGAATTGGACACTTTGTTCAAAGAACTAAGAGTCCAATTCAAAAAGTTGTCTGAGATTCCTTCTGAAAAAGCTATGCTGAATTACTTTGACTTTGATGCATTACTTGAGAGTAAAATAACTAACAAGTCATTTGCAGAAATAGTGAAAAGTAAAATCAAAAAGGATTAATACAAATTGTAATTACTTGCCAATACGTTTGGATAAGCTAATTCCATCTGTCATATCATCACGGGTAGCTACTTCCGTAAAACGAGTACCACGTACAGAGATAGAGCCCCAATTGCTACGCTCGCGGATATATCCACCCTTGGTGTTGTTTTGTTGCTCTTTCGTTAATTCTGTAACAAAGCTTTTCAACTTTAGCTCTTTAATTTTGAGTTTCTTCTTTTTCATAATCATTCCTTTTTATTGAATAGATGCGGTTTATTGACATTTGGGTGTCAACGCTTTTAAAAATAGGTGTTTTTAAAGACGATAAACAACCAAAAAAGGGCTAAAAGTCAGGTTTCTAAATGATGAGATTGTGCTATTCACACAGAGAATAGCATTGGTAACATAATAACTGTATTTTCTTAAGTGATAGTTCCTTCGATTAAAACCAATGAGATTTATGTCGGGATATGACATTACGGAACGGGCAAATGTCATGGAAAAAAGGTTGTCGATGTACGACCTCTCTGAGGCCTCTCTGAGGTCTGATACGCTAAATGACCGCAGATCGGCCAAACTATGTTAGAAAATTAGATAATAGGTAGGATTCGACCACAGAGTGGCTCGTACTATAAAATTTCTTGTTTCAATGACAGGGAGCAAAAGTATTCAATGAGCAATTACTGAATACTCCCGTCTTTCAAAATTGTCCAAATCAAAGCAGATTCAAATCCTTTACCTTGTGCAAACTTAGCCAATTTTCCTTTTCGTTTAAATGGATCTGTTTCTCTGAGGACTTTTGATTTTTTTTCCAACAATGCTCTTAGCTGTCCTTCATAATCAAATTCATCCAATTCTTCCATCGCTTTCTTGATACAATAGTCAGAAACTCGTTTGCGCTTCAGTTCTTGTTTTATTTTCCACCGACCCCACTTTTTGATTCGGAACTTACCTCTGGCGAAAGAACGAGCGTATCTTTCTTCATTCAGAAATTTTTCAGCAATGAGGATACACATAACCTCATCCAGATCATCTCCATAAATTTCAATTTCAATCAATTTGTCTTTGACCTCTTTGTGGCATCTATCTCGGTAGGCACAAAATTTCATCATTCGGATGAGTGCTTTTTCTACGGTGGGTGTTATATGGTATTTTTTTTCTATGGTATAAAGGTTGTTTTGAAATAGATGATTACATAACCAAATTCAAATCACATGTTTGAACATATCAATGTGGAATCTATCACAAATGTATTGATGGATTTTGGTCCAAAGGTAATTATGGCTGTTGTAGTTTTATACTTTGGCTTTAAAATTATTGGATGGGCAGTAAATAAATTTCGAAATATTTTAGAATTCAACAAAGTTGATGAAACTTTACGACCCTTTCTAGCTTCAATGCTGAATATTGCACTAAAAATCGGAGTGGTCCTTTTTGTAGCTGGGATGTTTGGCTTTCAGACAACATCTTTGGTAGCGGTAGTGGGTGCGATGACTTTTGCAGTCGGTATGGCACTTCAAGGAAATCTTGGAAATTTTGCAAGTGGGGTCATGATTCTATTATTCAAACCATACAAAGTAGGAGACTTAATTAAAGTGAATGATTTTACAGGACAAGTTTCCGAAATTCAAATTTTCAATACGTTGTTATTAACACCAGATAATCGCAAAATAATTATTCCTAATGGTTCAATTACGGATGGTGCCATTGAGAATATAACTGGTCAGGAAACGATTCGGGTGGATATGACTTTTGGTATCAGTTATGATGATGACATCGATCATGCACGTCAATGTATTATGGATACGGCTTTGAGTTGTGATAAAATTTTGAAGAGCAAGCCGATTGATATTTTTGTTACAGAATTAGCGGACAGCTCCGTTAATTTCGCAGTAAGACCATGGTGCAATTCCGCACATTATTGGGATGTCTACTTTTTTATGCAAGAAAATATCAAAAAGAATTTCGACAAAAACCACGTCAACTTCCCTTACCCGACGATGGACTTAAATGTAAACGCAACTTCCAACAACCAAAGAACGATGGAATCACTGTATTAATACCGTCAGGTGTTTGTTAATATATATTTTTCAAAAGAGGTAGTGATATCAATTTTGGGATCGTGTAAGATTCCTTTGATACCTACCTCTTTTGCCATTTGGATATTATCCGCATTGTCATCAATAAACATCGTTTCGGATGCGATCAAATTGGCATCTTGCAAAACGAAGTCATAGATATCTCGATTGGGTTTTCTCAATCCAATAATATGAGAATAATAAGTTTTGACAAAAAAGCGCTCATCAAAATTTAACATACTGTACTCGCGATCCAGATAATCATAAATCCAAGACAAATGGATAATGTTGGTGTTGCTCAATAAGTAAATCTTGTATTGTGATTTCAAACTTTCCAGAAGATCAAAACGCTCTGGTTTTATGTAAAGCAACATCGAATTGTAAACGGCAATCATTTTGTCTCCCGATATTGGTCTTCCCATCACATCACTTATTTGTGTATTCATCTCATCAATGGTTACTGCTCCAATCTCCAATGCAATAAAAATGTCTTCAATCAAATTTCTCTGTTGAGGAGTATGTACACCTAAGAATGATTCCAATCGGTTCTGAAATTTGATTTTATCCAGATCAATCAATACATCTCCAAAATCAAAAATGATATTTTTTATAGTTGACATGAGTTTTAAAATTTGATACGCAATGTACACCAATTCCCAATTGAAATCAAAAGGACTTTTACCTAGCTGAATAGGAACTTTTTCACCCAAATTGGAATTGTTATAAGAAAGCCTTGCAAACTGTATTTCAAATATGTAAATTTGCCTCGCTTTAAAAGCATCGGGCCTATAGCTCAGTTGGTTAGAGCACCTGACTCATAATCAGGTGGTCCCAGGTTCAAGTCCTGGTGGGCCCACAACAGCAACCTTGAGGAGAAATCCTTGAGGTTTTTTTCATCAGAGCCCTTCATCTAAAATATCTGATGCAGTTTCTGGTTGGATTCCTTTCAAGTAATTTCTTGCTGGTTTAGTCAGTAAAACGATGAGAATGAGGATGGTAAATAATGGGATGCCCAGACTAAATCCAGTCAGTATATCAAGTATTACTGCAACAATCGTCGGCCAAAATTTTCTCAAGGTTATGAAATACAAAGTAAGACCTGCAAAAATCAGCGGGAATATGGATCTTCCAATCAGTTTTCCAAATGCATAGTTTAAGTCGTTATAATTTAAGCCATATCCTTCAATGATACCATCTCTGATTCCTGTCATTGCATTTCGAGCACCTGGTTCCAAATCTTTAGTAAAATAGAACAATACAATAGTCAATAGCATGAAAGCCAATTTCAAAGTAGTCATCACAATTACAACTTTGACTCGAAGCGGTTTTTGAAATTTCATAAGTTTTGGTTTAGCATACAAATCTAATTTGAAAGCAACAGCGTTTCTTTTTTTGATGAAAATATATTTCAAGTATCTTCACTTCAAAAATTCTATTGTTCAAACTTAATCACTTCTTGACACTTTTAGCGAGTTATTTATTCCTGTTACTATGGAATGGATATACTTACGGCCATGGAGATTTGATCGAGGTATTACCTTATGCCAACTGGATGATAGATCATTCTCTTTATCCAAGCGATTTATATATACAAAATACGATTACCGAAGTGCCAAATGAGCGATATGTCTTGGCCAAAATTTTTTCTTGGTTTGGAAATGCACAGGATTGGGTGGCACTGCTTTTACATTTTTTATGCAGCTTATTTTTATTGGAAGGATTGTATCGAATTGCAAAGAAATTTATCAATTCTGAAGGATTGATTTGGGCTGCTATCTTGATTCCAATTTCTATTTTGTATGGCAAGAATTTAGGTGGAAATGAAATGTATATTCCACTCTTTACATCCAGTACTTTGGCGAAAGCATTGGGGATTTGGGCGATCTATTTTTTTCTTCAAAAAGATCAAAAATATTTTGCAGTATATCTCTTACTCATTTTAGCAGCAGTGATTCAACCCATTGTTAGTATTCAGCTTTTTGTGTTGATTACAGGGGTTTACTTTCTCGAACAATTTACATTTGATCAACCCAAAAAATGGACTGGTTTAATTGCTGGAATTGTCGCTTACTTTATGACTGCAGGTGTCTGGATATATATGATGAATCGGAATTTTTCTACTGGATTTATTGACAACCAAATGCTGTTCGATTTCTTCGAATTTAGAGATTCGCATCATTATTTTCCATCTTATTTTCCTTTCAAATATTATGTTTTATTAGTTCCAATATTCTTGATTGGATTAACTTATTATTTCAAAAAGGAAAGGAAGTTATTTCTGTTTTTCGGATTAGTAATGTTAGGATTAATGGTGTTTTGGGTAGGAGTTGAAAAATTGCAAATATCGTCCATCTTATCTGCACAATGGTTTAAATCTACTATTTGGTTGAAAGCATTTTCTTTTATTGCCCTATTTGCCTTGTTAGAAAAGTATTTGCCTTTTTTGAAAGAAGACTATTTTGACAAATTTGTGAAGTGGGGAATTCGACTAGTAGGTCTGATGTCCATTGTTATCATGATGAATCCGTTTTCCATTTTTCAGAGGAGACCGTATGATCTTCCATGCTTCGATATTAAAAATTCCGAATTGGAAATTTCTGAAATGGCCAAATCAGTCACCGATAAAAATGCGGTGTTTTTAATTCCAAAAGACAATACGCATTTTAAATATTATAGCCAAAGAAATAGTTATGTGGACTACAAAGCAATTGTACATCGAAAATCATTTATTCCAACATGGTATAAACGTATCCAAGAAGTTTATGGGATAAATGTGAGAGATAGGAGAGAGGGAGTAGCTGTAAATCAAAAAGCAACTTTGTATTACAAAAATTTATCCGTTGAAAATCTGAACCAATTCACCCTGAAAGGAGTTACCCATATACTGACCTATAAGGAGGTGAAGTTGCCATTTGAAATCATTGGAACAAATGAAGAATTCATCATTTATCAACTTTAAAACCCCGAAAGCGTTGATAACTATGTTGATGCAATGATAATTATGTTAATTCAAAAAGAATGATTTGATTTTCGGTTACATAACCATATATATGTATATAATTTAAAAATTTATATTTCAATACCAACCCATTAACCATCAGGGTATGTGTTTGAATCTAATTTTCAAACTAACTCAAAAAGCATGAAATTTAAAGCACTATTCTTAAGCCTTCTTTTCATCTGTACCAGCCTTTCTTTGTTTGGCCAAAAAGATGGATTCACCACATCACTGAACCTTGACAAAATCAGATCAACCCTCAAAAATGCAGCAGCAGCCAAAAACCTTCCCATAGATCAAAGTAATACCATTGTTGGTTTACCGTTACAAAATGGAGTATATCAAAGCTTTAAAGTTGTTGAATCTCCAATTTTTGGCAAAGAATTGTCTGAAAAATTTCCTGAAATTAAATCCTATAAAATTGAAGGGGTCGATGATAAAAGTTTTCATGGGAGACTTAGTATTTCTTCAAATAAATTGACAGCTGTTTTTTATACGCCAGATGGAATCAACTATTTAGAACCTATTGAAATAAATTCATCTGATTACATCTCTTACTACACAGATGGTACGGGTAAAAATTTCGATTGTGCTTTCCATACAATAGCAGCTAAAGAGAACAAGGGAGAATTACTGAAAAGTATGAACACACTTTCAAACGGGACAACGCTTAGGACCTATGATATGATTATCGCAACGACGGGTGAATTCTATCAAGCCAATGGAAATAATAATGCAGCGGTAACTGCGGAAGTAAATTCCATTATGTCAGGAATCAATGTTTTTTATGAAAATGAAGTATCGATTCGATTCAATGTTGTCGCTATTAATCTTTTGACCAATCCTGCTACTGATGGATTAGAGCCTAACAATAGAATTTCAACGGCACAATCTGTTGTTAATAATTATGCAATTAGTAATTCAATCAACTACGATATCGGACATGTGATGCATACAACAACTAGTGGTGGAAGTGGAATAGCAGGACCAGGACCTTGCATTAATAATGGAAAGGCAAGAGCATGGAGTGGCATGTCTGCTGGGACTTCTGTGTTTTCATGGGTTAGTTTAATGGGACATGAAATTGGACATCAATTCGGTGCTTCCCATAGTTATTATGGAACGGAAGGGAATTGTGCCAATAGAAGTCCAGGTAATGGTTACGAACCGGGGTCAGGCAGTACTGTCATGAGTTACGAAGGTATTTGTGGTTCGCAAAATATTACCCCTGCACCTGGTACCAATTATTTTCATGTACATTCATTGAGCCAAATTATTAGCTATGCAAATAGTACAGGAAGTTGTTCAAGTAACACAGCTACTGGTAATAATATTCCATCCGTAACAATGCCCGCTACAATCACAATTCCTAGAGAAACCCCTTTTTACCTGAATGGTAGTGCAACGGATGCAGATGGTGATCCGTTAACGTATTGTTGGGAGCAGTATGATACAGATAATAATAATTATAACCAAAATGATCCAGCTGGTATTCCTGCCAATGCAGCCAATCAGCCGACTCGACCTTTATTTAGAAGTTTCGATCCAACACCAGCAAGCGGTCGATATTTTCCACAATTATTTGATGTGGTATCGGGTACGCCTACCCAAGGAGAAATACTATCTTCTGTTGCCAGAACGATTACCATGCGTTTAACCGCTCGAGATAATGTAATAGGCGGTGGAGCTTTTGAATACCAAGAAATGTCAATCACTGTTGATGGTAGCACTGGTCCATTTTCTGTGACATCTCCCAATGGTGGAGAAACCCGCACCGCCGGAAATACAACAACTATTAGTTGGAATACTGCATCTACTGCGTCGTATTGCTCAACAGTTGATGTCTTACTTTCAGTCGATGGCGGGTTCACTTATCCTTATACACTAATTTCTAACACTAATAATGATGGTAGTGTATCAGTTGTTATACCAGCTGGTGTTACCAATACTTCTACTGCTCGAGTAATGGTTAGGTGTGCAGATAATCCCGATGCTTATTTCTTCGATATTTCAAATGATAACTTTACAATCAACTCTGATTGTATCGCTCCTAGTAATATATTTACAAATACAAGCCCAACAACTTACAATACAGGACAAACCATTAATTTAAATGTGACGCCTTCTTATTTGGGAACTACGATAAATGGATTTACTGGTTCTAATTTTAGTTTTACTTCTATTGGTATAAATAATGTTTCGGGTACTGGTTGTTCAGCCATTAATGCCAATAGTGATTTGTTGCAATTTACCGTGGATGTAAGTGGTAGCTACACGTTTGCACAGAACCCAATTTTTTGTGGCTTTTCAGTCTTCGATGGAAATAGTACAAGTTGTTCAAATTTTTTAGGATCTACTCTAAGTCAAAATAGTAATGGATCTATTGGAGTAACCAGTGCAAATGTTTCTGTTTCTTTAGTAGCAGGGGACACCTATACGTTAGCGGTCACCAATTTTTTCAGTTCGACGTCTGTTGCATTTAGTGGACCTGGAAGTGTGTTGACTACTGGAAGTTTACCTAACAACTATAGTTATTCCTATTTAGCAGTTAATCAAGCAACTGGATTAGTGGTGGATGTGGATGCTGGTGCAAATTTTACGGGTTTAAACGGCGGCATCTATGATATCTATGGATTTGCTTATGAAAATGATGGATCCAATTCGACTGCTCCTCCTGATGTTAATCCACAAACATTTATTGGACAAAGTATTTCAGGAATATTATCAGGTGGAGATTGTGTCGTTTTCAGTAACAACATTGTGAAACTGACGGTTAACGGTTCTACAAATTGTCCACCTTCTTATACACTCTCTGGAAATGAAAATGGTTCGGGCGGGCAAAATAACAATGGCGATTTTGAAACAAATGGAATCATTAACTCTACACAAACAATATTAAGTGGTATCGTTGATTACGATTCTGGAACTTACATCAATCTAAATCCTGGATTCACTACTAATTTAGGCGCAAACTTTCATGCATTCATTGATGGTTGTGGCGGTGTAATGATGCCTGGTGGTGGTACTGCGGAGTCTGTTGAACAAGAGGATGAAGGTGAGGCTTCGGAAGTAATCAAGGAACAGAAGAATTGATTTTAGAATGGTGTTTGGTATTTGAATGTTAAACGTGAGTATTTTGTTAATTAATTCACTAGTGTTTGACATTCAAATACCAAGTACAAATCACGATTTGTGAAATTGCTCAGTAGTACTAAAAATCCCAGCTGCCTTAAACCTGTTCCCATATTTTCCCTCCAATTCATTCAACTTAATTTTCGTTTTTTCAACTCCAACTAAATCCATATATCGGAAAGGTCCTCCAGTAAATGGCAAAAATCCAATTCCAAAAACCGCACCCGTATCACCTGCAATTGGATCACTGATAATTCCTTCTTCCAGACAAAGTGCTGCTTCATTCAACATCATATGTATGGCGCGATCTTGAATTAATTTCGTTTCTATTTTTTTAGAACCATCCCCTTTGAAGAAAGTATAGACATCACTATTCACTCCCTTTCGTTTTCCTTTTTCGTCGTATTTGAAGAATCCTTGCTTATTTTTCTTGCCGCGCATTCCTTTTTCAAACATGTCGAGAATAGATAGGTTGACTGGAAAATCTTCACGGGTCGCTGCTGCTTTTTTGCCAGTTTCTACCACATGTGCAGCTACATCCAATCCTACCTCATCTAATAATTTGAACGGTCCGACTGGAAATCCAAGTTGCTCCATTGCTTTATTGATGTCTTCAATTGCCACCCCTTCATCTACCATCAATAGGCATTCGTTGATGTAGGGAATCAAAATTCGGTTGACATAAAACCCTGGACAATCTTTAACAACAATTACGGTTTTACCTTGTTGGACACCAAATTCGTAGCAGGCATTGATGACCTCTTGTGAAGTATGAGGTGTTGTCACAATTTCCAACAACTGCATTTTAGGAACAGGAGAAAAATAATGCATCCCAATAAAATTTTCTGGGCGTTTTGAGTATTTCGCCATTTCAGTCACCGACAACGCAGAGGTGTTTGTTGCGATAATACAATCATCCTTTACATGTTCTTGAATTTGATCAATAACTTTTTTCTTCAAATCCATTTTTTCCAATACCGCTTCAATGACGATATCTGCATTTTCAAAACCATCATAAGTCAATCGACCATGAATGCGAGACATGATTTGTTCTGCTTCCACTTTTCGGAGGGTTTTGTATTTTATTTTTTTCTTTAGACCTTTCCAGATGTCAGATTTGGTTTTAGTGATCCCATCTTGTGCGATGTCTTTGAGATAAACGTCAATTCCGTTTTTGACACTGACTTCCGTAATTCCATTTCCCATAAAACCAGCACCGACCATTCCTAAGGTTCTTAGTTTTCTTTCAGAATTCGCTTGTTTTTTATTGTTGGTCATGGAATAAAACAAACTTCTCAATCCAGCACTTTCGGGACTTAACAATAGACCTTCGAATAATTCACGTTCTTTTGCATATCCAGCTTGGATGCCTTTTTTGTACCCTGTTTCAACACATTCGATAATAGCAGGGACTGCAGGGTAGTTGCCTCGTGCTTGTTTGAAAGCCATCTCCTTTGCTTTTTTAAACAAGATATTTCTCCCAAAACCAGTCCCTTCTAACATTTTATTGACGAATGAAACTTTTCGAGCTGGATATTTTTTCTTTTGTTTTGCCATCATCAATGCAGCATGATACAGCTTTTTGGGATCTGTGACTTCGTGGACCAATCCCATTTTCTTTGCTTGATAGGCATAGATGTTTTTTCCAGTCAGCATCATATCCAATGCTTTTTGAATACCGATGGTTCTTGGTAGTCGTTGAGTGCCACCGCCTCCAGGTAAGATGCCTATTTTGACTTCGGGTAGTGCTAGTTTTGTGGAAGGCGAATTGGTGGCAATTCGATATTCACAGGCTAAAATAAGTTCCAATCCTAATCCAACACAATTGCCATGTACTGCAGCCACAATCGTCTTGTCAGATTTTTCCATTAAATCTAACAATTCATGCCCTTTGGTTTGAGTTGGTAGAAAATCTCCTTCTTTTTCTATTTCAAATCCTTTGATATCTGCACCCGCCATAAAATCTTTCAGACGAGAGATAAGTACAATCCCATCAATCGAATCATCGTTTATGATATCTCTAAACATCGTGTCAATCAATTCGATCAAATCTGGAGATACAATGTTAATTCCATCCCGTTTATTCTCAATCCAAACAGTTAGTATCCCATCTTTCTTTTCTAATTGGAAAAAGTCTTCTTGTTTCATAGTTTTTTGTAATTGTCCAAAAATTGTTTTACAATTTCTGGAATGTAAAATGTATAATTTAAAATATTGCGCCCATCCGATTAGAAAATATTTGTCGTAACCTTGAAAGGGCTCTACAGATATTTTCGTGCGGACTATGTTTTTCAGAATAGCCCTTACAAGGGTTTGACTATGCGCTACAAATATGCATACGTATGAATAAACAATGGTCGTCTATTTTGAATTTTCAATTTTCCCACGTCTCATCGATCCCATTTTTAATTTTCAATTCGATATGCGAAGCAACATCGCGTTGGTCTATTTTGAATTTTCAATTCTCCCGCGTCTCAACGATCCTATTTTCAATTTTACATTTTCAATTTTCAATTTTCCCACGTCTCAACGATCCCATTTTTAATTTTCAATTCGATATGCGAAGCAACATCGCGTTGGTCTATTTTTAATTTTCAATTTTCCCGCTTCTCAACGATCCTATTTTTAATTTTACATTTTCAATTTTCAATTCGATATGCGCAGCAACATCGCAAAATTTTTCAATTCGATATGCGAAGCAACATCGCATGCCCATGCGCACCAGCAGCACAAGCAGCTAGCAACCCAAGCTTCCCGTTTTCATGAATCAATCGATTAGCAGTCGTGTTCATCAAACGTGCACCGGTTGCTCCAAAAGGATGGCCAATAGAAAGAGAGCCACCCCAAAGATTAAAACGATCCATGGGAACTTCTCCCACTGCTTTTTCTAAACCTAAATGTTCTTTTGCAAATTGATCATCAGCAAGTGCTTTGATATTCGCTAAAATTTGTCCTGCAAATGCTTCATGAAATTCAACCACATCAATATCTTCAAAAGTCAAATTGTTTCTTTGAAATAATTTTGCAACCGCATAAGTTGGACCTAATAGTAACTCAGTATCTAAGTCTTGACCAGTAAAAATAAAATCGACAATTTCTGCTTTTGGTTTAAAACCCATCTCTTTTGCTTTTTCTTCACTCATCAATAAAACAGCAGCAGCGCCATCTGTCAAAAACGAAGAATTGGCAGCAGTTAAGGTTCCAAATTTTTTATCAAATGCAGGTCGCAACTTTGCCACCTTTTCTATAGTTGAATCTCCTCGGATTCCATCATCCATATTGATCGCAAGAAATTTTGGAGGCATTTCAACGGTCGATACTTCCTTCTTTAAATGTCCATCTTCCCATGCCTTGAAAGCTAACTGATGAGAACGAACTGCAAAAGCATCTTGTTCCTCACGAGTCACTCCGAATCTAGCAGCCATAATATCGCAATCTTCTCCCATCACCCGATTGGTGGTGTACTCCGCGACTTTTGGTCGATCCGGTGCAAAATCACTTGGTCTTAAAGTGGTCGCAAATTTTATAAACTGACCAGTCGTTTTCAATCGTTTAGCACCGAATAACTTTTTTTGCATAGTCTTCTTAAAAGTAATTGGTGTGTCAGAAGTGTTGTCAACACCGCCTGCTATGACGATGTCTGCTTGTCCGCCCATTATTTCCAATGCTGCAGTTGCGATTGCTCGATTGGCGGAAATGCATGCTTGTGTTACGGTATGGCAAGGTGCGGTATTTGGAATACCAGCGGAGATGGCCGACTCTCTTGCAACATTAGACGTACGCAAATTTGAAATAACGGTTCCCATTATTACTTGGTCTATCGCTTTCGGATCAATTCCCGTTTTAGCCAATAATCCAGCAATCGCTTCTTTCCCCAATTGATAGGACATGAGATCGATATAGGGTCCACCTGATTTTAGGAATGGGGTACGGTTTCCTTCTATTAGAACTACTTTTTTTGTCTTCATGTTTTGTTTCTTTTAGTGTGTTTTTTTATCACTCAGGAACTAAGTGTCACTCAGAATCACTGTGGAGGTACGGGATCTCTTTGTAATCCTTAGTCTATCTTTGGTATTATATACTCTTTGTGTGCTTCTGTGCGTTGTGTGTTAAAATTTGTCCTTTGCAACTTGTTACAATAATTTGGAGTGATAAACGACTCATTGGTTTTAAAACCCATATCCACCTTTCTCATAAAAATACTCAGCAATATCCCGACGAAAATCTTTGGCGTTAATATCATAGTCCGGCAACAAGACGTTCGTCATCTTTTTCAACCAAAACTTCTCTTGTCCGGAAGCATAGGCATTGATAGAATCATAAGCTTCTTTGCGACAAATATTCAATGCTTCATAAAGATAAACTTGCATCGCTTTTTTACGAATCTCAAAATCCACTCCGGTATGTATATTGTTTTTTTCAATTTTCTGAACCTTCAACAAAACAGATTCAGCGATATATGCTTCTCCTAAAATATTGGCATAATTCATTACCATTTCTTGTTCGTCGGCTAATTTTTTTTGAAGTTGTTGACCGGCACGACCTGATAAAAGTAAAAATAACGTTTTGATGTTTTTTACGATTCGCTCTTCTTGTTTCCAACCAGCGTTGCTTTTCATAGGAAGCATTTGACTTGCTAAATAACCAGGAATTTTTTTCCCAGCGCTCACTAAATCTACTTCTTTGGTTTTAAGTGCGCGTTTTGTTAATTCTGCAAGAGAAAGCATACGGTTGATCTCATTGGTGCCTTCATAGATACGTGTAATACGTGCATCGCGATATCCCATCTCAATACCCATTTCGGCCATATATCCCATTCCTCCATGAACTTGTAGACATTCATCAATGCAATAATCAACTGCTTCAGAACATTTTACTTTCAGCAAAGAACATTCAACAGCGTATTCACGGATGGCACCTAGTTTGGATTCATTTTCCGTTTTTCCATTATTTAAAAATTCGTCTACTTTTAAATTGATATTGTAGCCAGTGCGATAAACGGCAGCTTCGGTTGCAAAAGCCAGTACACCCATTTGTCCAATCTTGTGTTTGATAGCACCAAAATTAGCGATAGGTTGATTGAATTGTTCTCTTGTTTTTGCGTATTTGACAGATTCTTCGACAGCGATTTTACATCCACTCATGGTCGATGCTGCCAATTTAATTCTACCCGTGTTTAAAATATTCAAAGCGATTTTGAAACCACCATTTCTTTCTCCTAATAAATTTTCGACAGGGACTTCACAATTCTCAAAAAAGACAGCGACCGTAGATGATCCTTTAATACCTAATTTTTTTTCTTCTGCACCAGTTGTTAATCCACCAAATTTTCGCTCTACGATAAACGCAGATAAATTTTCATCTGCTTCAATTTTTGAAAACACTATAAATACATCTGCGAATCCTCCATTGGTAATCCACAATTTCTGACCATTGATGATGAATTTAGATTTATCAGTGTTAAAGACTGCTTTTGTTTTTCCAGAATTGGCATCCGATCCAGAGGATGGTTCGGTTAGTGCATAAGCTGCTTTTAAAGATCCATCGGCGATACCGGGAAGATATTGTTGTTTTTGGGCTTGCGTACCGTAATAAACAATGGGTAATGATCCGATAGAGACTTGTGCACCTATTGTTGTTGCAAATGAAAAACCATAGGCTGTTGCTTCGGAAAATAACAGGCCTTCATTGAAATCTAAATCAATTCCACCAAATTCTTCCGCGATACTAACACCACATAATCCTAAGTTGGCTGCCTTTTCAAGAATAACAACTACTTCTTCTAAATCATCATGCACATCGAATTCAGCACCACGACTTTTAATGACATCGAATATTTCTTTGGTACAAAATTCTTTGGTGGTATTGAAAATCATCCGGGCTTCTTCGGTCCATTCTTCGGTGATGAAAATATCTTGAGGATTGGTTTGTTGAATTAGAAAAGAGCAGCCAGGAGGTGCAATTTTATTTTGATTAGAAATTGGATGCGTAGTTTTGGGAGTTGATTCCATTGATTCTGTATCCATTGATGTTTAGTTGGTTGGTTTCAAAGATAAAAAGAATAAACATTTCATTGTTTTTTTCTATCTTATCCTATCAATAAAAGTAAAAATCTCATGAAAAAATCAAGAAGGAAATTTCTTAAAAATACTTCCAAAGCAGGTTTAGGATTAATGATTGTGCCTCGTCATGTATTGGGAGGGAGGGGATATGTACCACCAAGTGATCGATTGAATATTGGAATTGTTGGTGTAGGTGGACGTGGAGGAAGTCATGTAAAAGCAGTGAAGAAATCGCCGCATCGATTGGTTGGACTTTGTGATGTTGACAAAAAAATGGCTGCTGATGTGATGAAGGAAAATAAGAAAGTAGATTTCTTCACGGATTGGCGAGAGATGTATGATCAAGTCGGTAAAGAAATGGATGCGGTGATGATTGCAACTCCTGATCACAATCATGCGGCTGTTGGGATTCCTGCAATGAATATGGGGAAGCATGTGTATATTGAAAAACCATTGGCGCATAATATTTATGAAGCACGAATGTTGACACAAGCTGCCAGAAAAAACAAGGTGATTACGCAAATGGGTAACCAAGGTTCATCGGGTGAAGGAATAAGGCAAGTAAAAGAATGGGTAGATGCTGGAACAATCGGTAAAGTCAAAAAAGTACATGTGTGGACCAATCGTCCTATCTGGCCTCAAGGAATTCCAACGCCAACAGAAAAAGTTCCAGTACCAGATACATTGGAATGGGACATCTGGCAAGGTCCAGCTAAGGAAAGAAATTACAATCCTGCTTTTCTTCCATTTAAGTGGAGAGGATGGTGGGATTATGGAACAGGTGCTTTGGGAGATATGGGTTGTCATTTGTTGGATGTTGTGCATTATGCGTTAGAATTGCCGTATCCAAATGCAGCAGAAGCTAGTGTAGCGCAGGTTTATATTGGTGATTTTCATGAGGCAGATTATCAAGACAGTTGTCCTCCTGCTTCAAAAGTACATATCTATTTTCCTGCTACTGATAAAAATGAGAAGATTGAATTAATTTGGTATGATGGTGGCATCACGCCTCCTCGTCCTGAAGAATTGAAAAGTGATGAACCTTTTGGAACTTGGGATGGTGGATGTTTGATGGAAGGGACAGATGGGAAATTGACGTTTGGAGTGTATGGAGAAAATCCAGCTTTGTTACCATCAGAAAGAATGAAAGATTTTACACCACCAGATCCGACGATACCTAGAATCAAAGGAAGTCATTTTGATAGTTGGTTCAATGCAATTGTGAAAGGTGGACCAGCACCGACTTCTAATTTTGATTTTGCAGGACCTTTAACAGAAATCGTTTTGATGGGTAATTTAGCTATCCGAAGTTTTGAAATGAAAAAATTAAAGCCAGGAAAAAAACCGGGTTGGTGGGCACCCTATAATTATCCGGGTCGTACAAAGTTGGAATGGGATGGTGTGAATATGGAGGTGACTAATTTTAAAGCTGCGAATCAATTCGTGAAACGAGAATATCGGGAAGGTTGGGAAATTTAAAAATAATTTAAAATGAAAAATTGAAAATTATAAATTGATCGGAGGGCGTGAGTGCGTGGTAACCCATCCCAGTATTTCACTGCGTTCAAACGCCCTTCCCTTTTTCGAAAAATATTTCGACAAAAGGAAGGGGAGCGCGTGGGTACATGAATACGGACTTACGTGTGGTCCACGAAACAACGATCTATTTTTAATTTTACATTTTCAATTTTTAATTAATAAAAAATGAATAACAAAACCATCTTCGGAACGATCATCGCCTTTATCATCGGGACCGCTTGTTGTTGGGTTCCCATGTTAATTGTATTGTTTGGTGGCACAGTAGGTGCAACAGCAGTGGCTTCTGGATTGAATGCGATCAGTCTTCCATTTTTATTGTTAGGAGTTGGGTTGATGTCGTATGGATTTTACAAATCAAAAGAAAAAAATAAACCAATGCCAATCATACTAGAATCTAGAATCACTTGTCCAAAATGCAATCACGCTAAAGAAGAAACCATGCCAACCGATGCATGTGCTTACTTTTATGAATGCGAAAATTGTAAAGTAGTGTTGAAGCCTTTAAAAGGAGATTGTTGCGTTTACTGTTCTTATGGGACGGTTGATTGTCCACCTATTCAGGAGGGGAAGGCTTGTTGCTAAAGGAAAATTATAATTGAAAAATTGAGAATCCAAAATTGATTTCTAATGGTATATTTCAAATTCCTATTTCTCATCGACATCAAATTCCTTATCTAAATTATTCATCAAAATAACATACACAAAAATCAAAACGACAAACACATAAATAGCTCCTTGTTGAGCAAACCAAAAACCAAGTGGGAATCCACCCAACTTAAAATTATTGAGGGTGTCGGCAAAAAGTATCCCGCATCCATAAGAAACGGTAAACCATATAGTCAAGAGTATTGCGAGGTACCTAAGATTTTTCTTCCAATAAGTTTGAAGTGATTTGTTACTCATTTACATGTTTTTTTAGTTTGAGTAAAATACGAAAATCAAATCAAGTTTTTGCACTAAAATTCTCTATTTATTAGGATGGTCAATTGATCAGATTTTTTTATCTTGAAGGTCGAAACCCAACAATAAAATTTATGAAAAAGATAATTCTTCATTTCTTTTTTCTTTTTATTTTAATTCAATCTAATTTTTCACAAGACGTGATGATGCAAGGTTGGTATTGGGATTATCCAAAAACATGCAATGGTCATAGTTGGGTAGATTCGCTCAACAATAGAGCTGCTGCTTTGGGAAATGCGGGCTTCACCCATTTATGGTTGCCACCTGCTTCTCGTGCAAGTTTTGGGAGTTGTAGTAATGGGTATGATCCACAGGACTTGTATGATTTGGGAGAATTCGGTCAAGGTCCAACAGGATTTGGAACAAGAAGTCAACTTGATGTTTTAATTAACACCATGAACACGAATGGTGTAAAAGCAGTTGCTGATGTCGTTTATAATCACAGAGATGGAGGTGCTCCTGAAAACAATCCGGCTGTCGGAAATTATATTGAAAATTATACTATCAATAAAAGTGCTTTTCCTTCTGATCGTTTTAGATGTGTTTTACCATTAGGGGGTAATTCTGGAAATGGTGCAGGAGATTATTATATCAAGATAAGTTCAAAAACAGGAAATGCTTCTTTCCATAACAAGCCATATGTTTTTTATACAGAGACAGATTTGGTGGCATGGCAAAATCTTCCTGATTTAAATGAATCAGAGCCGAATGGAGGTGGAGATTGCGGTCAGTCATCTAATACCGCCAATATTGGTGTCAATATGAATGCAACGATTGATGCAGAAGGGTGTCTGACAGATGAATTTAAAGTGACCTTGACCGCCAATGATTTTAATGCTACAGGAGATTTTCTATATATCTATTTGACGAATCCAAATGGCGATTATACCGATCACCGAGTTTATGGAATTTGGAATGCAGCAGCTGCGCAAGATGTAGTCGGTTCGATGTCTTATCAGACTTATACTGATTTCACACAGATGCCAAGTGGACAGGGCGCTATGAATTTTGAAAACTTCAAACCAAATTCTAACAATACTAACACAACAACGCTTGTTGGGGATTGGGATTGGTTGTGGTTCTTTTATGATTATGATCAAAATGTTGCGGACACCAAAACAAAATTATTCGATTGGACCAAATGGTTGTGGACCAATGTTGGGATTGAAGGATTCAGAATGGACGCGGTCAAACATTTTGATCCGAATTTTATAGGAGATTTAATGGATGATCTGTTTGATAATGGAATGATTCCAGATATGGTTGTTGGAGAAGTCTATGACGCCAATCCTTCTGTTTTGAAAAATTGGCTAGATGGTGTTAGGGCAGGCATGGATGCAGATACAAAAGCGGCAATCAAAGTAAAAGTTTTTGATTTTGCATTGAGAGAAGCTTTGAAAAATGCAAGCGATGCATTCGGATTTGATGTCAGAAATGTTTTTAATTCCGGATTGGTAGATGGAGTAGGAGAGAGTGGTTTCAATACCGTTACCTTTTTGAATAATCATGATTTTAGAGATGCTGGACAGCCTGTGCAAAATGATCCAATGTTGGGATATGCTTATTTGTTGACCAATAATCAAGTCGGATTACCTTGTGTTTTTTATCCTGATTATTATGGAACGAGTATTCCTCATGCGCCAACTGAATTTTTGCAACCACAAATCGATCAACTGATTGCTATTCATCAACAATTTATTTCCGGATCCACTTCTGTCGATTATTTATCTCGATTTGGTACTCCTTATACTTCGAATTATGCTAGTGGGTTTGACAACACTACTTTATTATATCAACTATCAGGCGGTGTCGGTGGAAAGGAAATCGTAGTCGCTATCAACTATGCCGGTGATCCTTTGGTTCTTGATCATCAACTTAATTTAAGTCAATTAGTAATTGGAGATAACTTAGTAGAACTCACTGGAAATGCCAACCAAACATTGACAACCATCAATGGTGCTGGTCAAATTCATATCGAAATTCCACCACGTAGTTATGCTGTTTGGGTGAATGCAGGTTGTTTGCCATCCTTGGTGCATCAGCAAATAACAGTGACGGATGGCTTGTATGAAGTTTGGGATTTTATCAACTCGTCAGGTTTGATTTTCAATGGAACCAATGTGGACTATGAAGCAGGAAATCATATCGATTTACTACCAGGATTTGAGGTGCAGTTGGGTGCTGATTTTTCTGCTGAAATCAAGGCTTGTAATTAAATTTTACTTCAGCTCCTTTATCACCTTCAATGCCCATTTGTTATTTGCTTTCAACAAATTTCGAAGTGCATGTTTGATAATCCATTTTCGCTCTTTGGTTGGTTTTACATTCCATTTATCAATTAATGCTTTCCCAATTTCTGAGTTATCTTTTAGAATATCGTTGATGCAATTGGCGACTGACTTTTGTACATATTTAGAATGATCATCTTTTAGGTTATTTAAAATCGGAAGGATCGGTTTTGGATTTTCGATAAACTGATCCAATTTAGTTGCCCATGGTAATCGCGGTCTTACCCCTTCACTTGCCAATCT
>CALFWW010000184.1 GCA_937928575.1 uncultured Saprospiraceae bacterium
GAAATGTTTGTTGGAGTTGGTGCATCTAGAGTTAGAGATTTATTTAAGCAAGCGCGTGAAAAAGCACCTTGTATTGTGTTCATCGATGAGATTGATGCAATTGGTCGTGCTCGTGGAAAAGGTTCTATGCAAGGAGGAAATGATGAACGTGAAAATACATTGAACCAGCTTTTGGTTGAGATGGATGGATTTGCGACAGATAAAGGAGTTATCCTAATGGCTGCTACCAACCGTCCTGATGTATTGGATAATGCATTGTTAAGACCTGGTCGTTTTGATCGCCAAATCGGAATTGATCGTCCAGACCTTGTTGGAAGAGAACAGATTTTTAAAGTGCACTTGAAAAATATTAAGACTGGTGCTACCATCAAGTCAAGTGTATTGGCAGAAATGACACCAGGTTTTGCGGGTGCAGATATCGCAAATATTTGTAATGAAGCTGCATTGATTGCTGCACGTAGAAACAAAAAAGAAGTCGACATGGATGACTTCAACTACGCATTGGATAGAGTGATTGGTGGTCTTGAAAAGAAGAATAAAATCATCGCTCCTGCTGAGAAGAAAATCATTGCTTATCATGAAGCAGGTCACGCAATCTGCGGTTGGTTTTTGGAACACGCTTCTCCACTTGTAAAAGTAACAATCGTCCCACGCGGAATGGGTACTTTAGGATATGCACAGTATTTACCTAAGGAAGAATACATCACTAGAACTGAAGCGTTGCTCGACAGAATGTGTATGACTTTTGGTGGTAGAGCTGCTGAGAAAATTGTATTTGATAAAATTTCTACCGGCGCACAAAGTGATTTAGATCAAGTCACCAAGATGGCGTACAGCATGGTCGCAGTTTTTGGAATGAGTGATGCAGTAGGAAATGTTTCTTTCCATGGAATGTCAGAAGGACAATTCAACAAACCCTACTCTGATGAAACGGCTACTTTGATTGATGATGAAGTTAGAAAGCTAGTTGAAGCACAATATGCACGTGCACAAGAGTTGTTGACTGAAAGAAGAAATGAATTGGAATTACTTGCTCAAGCTTTGTTAGAAAAAGAAGTGTTATTGAAATCTGATGTGGAAAGATTGATTGGTCCGAGACCTTTTTCAAATTTCTATGAAGATCAAGATAAAAAAGCAATGTCTGAAAATGGTGCTGCCGCATCAAATGGTACTTCCAATAAGGTGGACGACTATTTTTCAGAGGATGAAAAACCTACTGAGGAGATTGATAGTTAATAGTCTATTAGAGATATGTCGAATCCCAACTTCAAGTTATTTGGAGTTGGGATTTTTTTTAGAAGTCAGTTCCCAATTAATTTTTCGATTTCTTCCGCTACCAAAAACACTTCACTTCCAAAAATTATTTGCTCAACTTGATGTTGTTGATTAACAATTACAAAATAGGGAGAACCTTTAACTGCTAATGAAAGTGGTAAAATCCCAGACCATCCTTGTAACTCTGAAATATTATTAGAAGAAATGATGTTTTGAGATTTACTTGAGCTTTCCCATGTTGCTTGATCCTCATCTAAGGAATAATAAACAATAGGGACTCTTTTGGTGGCATATTTTTCATTGAGTCTGTTTACTTCTGGAAATATTTTGGAACAACCAGCACAACCAGAAATCAAAAAAAATAAAACAAAGGCTTGGTTTTCTAGCTTTCGAAAAGTCCATTTTTCTCCTTGCAAATTTACTGTTGGGGCTTCCATTATTTTTTCTCCCAAATCAGGATAACGCTCATATTGAATGCTATTTGCAATTTTTTGGTAATCAGCATAGTCTTTGAAACTTGGCTCTAACAAACCTAACAACTCAGATTTGGTTGCTTTATCTGTTTCCAAATAAACTAGATAACTCAGAGAAAGGAAAGAGGTTGGATTTTCCTCGATATAATTGATGTAATGAGGTGTATATAGCTGCAAATACTCTTCTCTAGAACTTACTTTTTCGCGCAAGTATTTATTGTAAATCATATTAGCTCTTCCTTCTCGATTGATCACATCTGGATCCGATAAATAAAACCGATAAGCATGACACTTCGATAAATAAAAATCCAATCGCTTAGTCTTAGGCGTTACCCAAAATCGTTCGAACATAATACTTACGGTGTCGATCAAAAAGTCAAAACTTGTAGGCTCAATCGGTGTATTTATTTTAAAAACAATGGTTTCAGTATTTACTTGTTCTGACGTATAATCTGTATTGGAAAGTTCAACAATTGTTTTAGTTTCACAGTTGAGCTGATGCACAAATATTTCAACCTGTCCATACAAATTGAGATTCATATAGAATATCAACATACTAAGAAGGAATAAATTTTTCATACGTATCGACAAAGGGTTTCAACTAAGCACGCTTTCTTCTGAGAAGATACAAAAATTTGAGTATCCAATAGAATTGTTAGAAAAGTAAATGTTAGTTATTGAATATAGAACCCAGTAAAGGCATCAATTTTCCAAAACCCCAGTATGACCAACCACTTTATACAACTCACACCCATGTGAAGCATATACTTTTTTCATGGTCATGTATTTTTTGATCCGCTTTTGCATGGAATGATTACAGATGAGTACATGTCTCCCGACTACGGGTAATTGTTTTTGATTTGTGAAACAACGTTTGAATTTAACATCGGAGCAACCATCAATTTTATATCCATAATCCATATTGAAAATGTTGTGGTAAAAGATGAAGTGTCGATTAATGTTTTCTGAATAAACGAAGTAGTCTTTGATGTCAGGATGTTGTTCTTTCACTTTATACATGAAGTCTCCGTATTTCATTTCATCATCAAAATAAGGTGGGAAATACACCTTTTCTGTTACAATGCTATAATATGGATATGCTAATAATGTGAACACAAATAATGTTGCAATTCCGTATTTGTAAATATTTTGTTTGAATTCTGGGATAGTGAAAAGAAAGTCTAGAAAACATATACTTCCACATGCAATTAGAATCGCTAAGATTGGAAAGACAGGTGCGTTATACCATGAGTTGGAAACGCCATTCGAAATAATAAACATAAAACTTATTGACACGCACAAACAAAGTGTTGTAAATCGTTTAATATCTTTTGATTTTGAAATGTAGACCAGCAAGACTGCCATCGGCAACATAAATACAAACGGTACAAAATGCTCATTGAAAATCAACTTTACATATTTCCACTTCGATTTTGGCACAATGAATTCATCAATCGTTTTGGAAGTGTTGAAGTATCTTGGAAACAATTCATTGCCCCAAACCAATTCTAAATAGCCAGGATAAGACCTTTCTACGAGTAAATAATATCCACCTACCGCAACTAAAAATCCAGTCACCATCAAATAAAATGACTTGCGTTTTAATACGTCAATCAATTGTTTTTGAACGATGGTATAAATCAGCAATCCTGGCAAAAACAAAAACCCTGCAATACTCTTAGTCATCACCGCTCCAATCAATGAAATACAAAAAAGGAATCCATATTTGTATTCTTTAACAGGATACTTCAAATATTTGTAAAAGGCCAAAAACAATGCGGTCATAAAGAAAATCAACAACGCTTCATGGTCTCCTGTACGAGCTACGTGATCTCGGACATATCCTGCAGAACATAGCAATGTCAAACAAACCACTGTCCCACCGATTGGGTTTTTTATTTCTTTCCAAAAAAATCTAAACAGTATCCCCACTGTACCTAACACTGCAAATGCAGATGGTAAGCGAATCGCTAATTCATTGTGTCCAATTAGTTTTAAAAGCAACACTTGCATCCATATAAGTAGTGGTGGTTTGGTTTCCCAATTGTCAGGTTTATCCAAAAAATAACGGCGTAAGTATTTCCCGTTATCTTTCATCTCTAATGCATTTAAAGCATTACCCGATTCATCCCATCGGTACAAACCAATTCCATCTAGCTGATAAAAGACTACAAAATAAATCAACAATAGGAACACAACTCCTAAGACAACCTTGAGCGGCAAGGAAAGGTTTTTAAAAATGGCTGCTGATTGTTGGATTTCCAAATTATTTCTGATCTGAACCAGGGAAATGTACCCATCCTTGGGCTTTGATTGGGTGGATATTACCACCTTTGGTGTGGAGTTTGATCCCTTCACTTTGCTCTACAATCTCACCCATGATATAAATGTCTGGTAAGAATTTTACTTTTTCCATATCATTCGGATTGATCGTAAACATCAACTCATAATCTTCACCACCACTTAATGCAACCGTTGCTGGATCCATTTTGAATTTGATCGCCATTTGTTCCGTATCTGGGTGCACTGGAATTCCACTTTCTTCTACGATTGCACCTACTCCAGACTGCTTACAGATATGAAAAATTTCAGAAGCTAAACCATCAGAAACATCGATCATAGACGTTGGAATCAAATCATTTTTTTCAAATAATTCAACCATATCAAAACGAGCGTTAGGCTTCAATTGTCGACCAATCAAATATTGTTGCTCTTCTAAATCTGGTTGAATTCCAGGAGTATCCAGATACAATTGTTTTTCTCTCTCCAAAATTTGTAACCCCAAATAAGCGGCTCCCAAATTTCCACTGACACAAATCAAATCACCAACTTTAGCCGTATTGCGATAAACAATCCTTTCTTTTTTATTGACACCAATGGCTGTAAGATTGATAAACATGCCAGATGGGGAAGCTGTCGTGTCTCCTCCTATCAAATCAACTTTG
The DNA here is from genome assembly GCA_937928575.1 of uncultured Saprospiraceae bacterium. Lineage (GTDB taxonomy): Bacteria > Bacteroidota > Bacteroidia > Chitinophagales > Saprospiraceae > CALDGQ01. Next base: position 4,694 of record CALFWW010000184.1, read on the forward strand.
TAATATTCACAAGCAGACTTGATCCCTTCATATAATTCTTCAACTGCTTCAACTGAAATGCGATTGGATAACGCCAACGAAACAGTGATTTGTTTTGGATAAGCATTCATCGCATAAATATCAGAGAGATTGACGACGACCGCTTTGTATCCTAAATGTTTTAAAGGATTGTACATCAAATCGAAATGAATTCCTTCAACTAGTGTATCTGTAGAAATGACGGTCACACCTTCTTTACTATGATCGATAACTGCGGCGTCATCCCCAATTGCTTTAATGGTGGATGGATTCACAACTGGGAGATTTTTGGTGATATGATCTATTAATCCAAATTCTCCTAATGAACTAATTTCCGTTCTTTTTTCTGTGGTATTTTCTGACATAGTTGAATATTAAATGAGCGGCACAAAATTACAATTAATCTGATTCCTCGCTGAGCTTTGAACGTCTAGATATAATTTGGGTGAAAATGAGGATGGTAAAAAAATGATTAAAAGAATAATTATTACCTAAAATCCTGGTTATCAATAATTTAACGCATTGCATATACTTTTTTGGCATTTATTAACATAGATTATGTTAACAAAATATTAAATTTGCTATCATCCTGAAAACTAACCTTATCAATTAAAACTAACATTGCTTGTTAACCTAATTTTTTTACTCAAAACAGAATGTATGAAAAACAATAACTTTTTCTTATTGCTTCTATTTTGCGCCGGATTTATTATGTCTTGCAACAAACCTCCTGTTGGAGATTCGTTTGCAGAAGACAACTATAATCCAGTTGGCGCACTCGTAACAACATCCAACACAAGTGGATGTTTTCTTGTCGACCCTTCAATCTCTTTGGTTGAATTTGATGTCGATGCCAAAGGGGAAGATGTTTCCTCAGTCGAAATCCTTGCTACTTATGGAGATGGTGCTGAAGTTTCTTTGGGAACAGTCAGTAATTTACCAGGCTCTGCACAAGTAGACATGGAAGAATTAATTGCTGCATCTGGTGTTACGTCTCCAGTAGCAGGTGATGCTATATCTTTAGCTTTCAAAGCAAATACTGCTTCAGGAACTTACAGATCCAGCAACACGATGAATTTCAATGTTGGTTGTGTATCTAGTCTAGCAGGAAATCATTCTTATGTTTCTACAATGTTGGTAGCTGCCAACAGTGGCACGGCTTGTCCTACTGATCCTGTTACTGGTACGGTTACTTTTACAGATTTGGGATGCGGTGTATACGCATGTTCAGATTTAGGTTTTGGACAGTACTCATCTAGTTGTTGGAATGATTCTCCAGCTACCAATGGTGGTGCTTCCTTTGATGACGTCTGTAACACGATAAATGCATATGGGGTAGACCAATATGGTTTGGCATACGAATGGGTAATTGCTGATGTTTCAGGACCTGAATTAACCATTACTTGGACCAACAATTACGCGGATAGTGGAACTGCAGTAATTACAAAAGAAGATGGCACGGATTGGCCACCATTACAATAACATTTTAAAAAAAAGAATTATGAAAAATATTTTTATGACATTATGTTTCATGATGGTTGCAAGTTTCGCGTTTGCGCAGTCGACTGTGACTGGTATCATCGTTGATGAAACAGGTGGAGCCATGATCGGAGCCAACGTTGTTGCAGAAGGAACAACGATGGGTACGATTACTGATATCGATGGTTCCTTTACATTAAGTGTTCCTGAAGGAACAGAAACAATTCTGGTTAGCTACATCGGATATGCTGATCAAAAAATTAGTATCGTAGGAAAATCTAATTTATCTATTCAAATGAAACCAGGTACGGTACTAGACGAAGTTGTTGTAACTGCACTTGGTGTTTCAAGAGATGAAAAAGCATTAGGTTATGCTGTACAAGAAGTCAACTCTGAAACCATTAGAGATGCAAACACCGTGAGTGCAATTGATGCATTGGCTGGTACTGCTGCAGGTGTGAATGTAAACACATCAAGTGGTGCTGCAGGTGCTTCTTCAAGAATTGTGTTGAGAGGACAAACTTCTTTCAATGGAGACAACCAAGCACTTATTGTAGTGGATGGTGTTCGTTTAAATAACAGTGAAAATTCTACAGAAAGATCACTTGCTGGTGTTGCTAATTCTAACAGAGCGATGGACTTGAATCCAAATGACATCGAAAGTGTTTCTATTTTGAAAGGTGGTGCTGCAACTGCGCTTTATGGTCTGGAAGGAGCAAGAGGTGTAATCTTAATCACTACTAAAAAAGGAAATGCAGAAGACGGAATCAAAGTTGAATATGGTACAAATCTTACTTTCAGTAACGCAAGTAACATTGTAGGTCTTCAAGATAAATTTACACAAGGATGGTCTGGACAATGGGCAGGTCCTTCAACTTCTTTCATTCCTTCAGCTGTTAGTTGGGGACTTGAAATTGATGAAAATACTTACTGGGTAAATGATCCTGACAATCCTTACAAGTGGGATAAAAACGGAACGGTTCAAAGTCTTACTGCTGATCAGGTTGCCGATATGCGTAGCCAAGGTATGGAAGTGAATCCTTTTGAACAATATGATAACATTGGAGATTTTTTCCAAACTGGAGCTACTTGGCAAAACAACCTGTCAATTTCTGGTGGATTAGGAAATACTTCATATAGACTTTCATTAGGAAATTCTGATGAAACGGGTATCACTCCTAACAATGAATTTGACAGACTTAATGTTGGACTTAATGTTAGTTCAAAAGCATTGAATGATAAATTGACTGTTGGTTTAGGAGCCAACTTTGCAAACACAAAAGGAAGTAGAATCCAACAAGGTTCAAACATTTCTGGTGTAATGCTTGGCTTGTTGAGAACACCTATTTCATTTGATAATTCAAATGGATTTAGTGATCCTGCAAATAATCCAGAAGCTTACCAATTTGCAGATAACACACAAAGAAACTATCGTGGTGGTGGTGGATATGACAACCCTTTCTGGGTAGTTAACAACACCCCCTTTAATGATGTCACTAACAGATTCTTTGGTAATATTAGTGCTTCCTATGCTTTTACGCCTTGGTTAAAACTTGGAACTGTAATCGGTACTGACTTTTACACGGATAACAGAATTCAAAGATTTGAAATTGGTTCAAGAACACAACCTGCTGGTCAAGTGTTGGAAGACAATTACAACTATAGACATACGGATCAATACTACACTTTATCAGGTAATGGTAATCTTACAGATGATTTTAGCTTATCTTATACAGCTGGAGTGAATTTGTATAATGAAGAATTGAAAAACACCTACGTACAGGGTGATGGACTTAACTTTTTTGGATTCGCTGAATTAGGAAACACTTCAAGTTTCTCTCCTCAAGTTGCAAACACGAGAATCAGAACTGCTGGTGTTTATGGGTCTGTTGATTTCGGATTTCAAAATTTTGCTTACTTGACTTTAACAGGTAGAAATGACTGGACTTCAACTTTGATTGATCCTACTAAACCATTTGATGGTGGAGCAATTTCATTCTTTTACCCATCTGTTTCATTGGGTTTAATCTTCTCTGAGAAAGTTGACATCCCAGGTCTTTCATTTGGTAAATTGAGATTCTCTTATGCTGAAGTTGGAGGTGGTGCACCAGGTGCATACAGTACAACAACTTCTTTTATTCAACCAATTGCGAATGGAGGAACGATTAATGATATCAATGATGGTTGGACAAATGGTGTAGGATTCCCATTTAAAGGTCAATCAGGATTCTTGCAATCAGGTGTTGCTGGGAACCCTTCATTGATTCCTTCAAGAACGACGAACTTAGAAGTTGGTGCAGATTTAAGATTTTTACAAAACCGAGTTGGTGTTGATGTATCTTACTATACAGGTCGCTCAAGTGATCAAATTATTGCGATCAACATCCCTGCTTCTACTGGATTTCAAAGAGCAGTTGTAAATAGTGGAGAACTTTCTAACACAGGTTTTGAAGTAGTGTTGAATCTTACTCCAATCAAAAAGCCTGATTTTACTTGGGATGCAACCATCAACTTCTCAAAATGGAAAACTTTAGTGGAATCATTACCTAACAACGTACCAAATCAATACTTGGATGGATTTACGGGTACTGGTGTTTACAACATTGCTCCTACAAGAGAAGATAGTAATGATGATGGTATCATTGATAATAATGACAACATAACAGAAACTTTTGAATATGGTCAAATTTTAGGAGGTGCTTTCCAAAGAGTAAATGATACAGATGCTGCTGGAAATCCAATCTTCAATGCGGACATGCCTTACAATCAAGACGGTGAATTGATTATTGAAAATGATCCAACTTCTTCTAACTATGGTTTCCCAAGAGTAGATCCTGTTGCTCGTGTGGTTGGAAATCCGAACCCTGATTTCTTATTAGGTATTACCAATACTTTATCTTATAAAAAACTTTCTTTGAGTTTCTTATTTGACATCAGAGAAGGTGGTGATATCTGGAATGGAACAAAAGGTGCACTTACATTCTTTGGTACATCTGAATTGACTGAAAATAGAGGTACCGTAACTGTATTCCCAGGATTAGCTGGTAGCACAGGTGCTGCAAATGATGTAGCTGTTGAATTAACTCAAAACTGGTACACTGGAAACGGTGGTGGTTTTGGTGCTGTTGACGAACACTTCATCGAAGATGGTTCTTTCAGAAGATTGAGATATGTATCGATTGGATATGATTTAGGTTCGCTTCTTGGAAATATCGGTATCGACAACTTGAGATTATCATTTACTGGTAGAAACTTATACTTGAATACACCTTACACTGGTTTTGATCCGGAACTTTCATTAGTTGGTTCTTCAAGTAATGGTCAAGGATTGGATTACTTCCAGTTACCAAACACAAGATCATTCTCATTTGGATTAAACGCGAAGTTTTAATTAATCAAAAAAAGTAAACAATGAAAAGTTTAAAATATATATTTATATGCTTACTTGCGTTGAACATCGTGGGATGTGAAAGCTACTTTGGTGAAAACTCCAACGTAGATCCGGATAATCCAACCTCTGCTACAGTCAACGTACTGCTGCCACAAGTGCAGTTAAGAATGTCCTACATTTATGGAGGAGATTTCACAAGATACTTAGGTATCAATACACAACACGTCGATGGTGTAGGTAGACAGTTTGTTGTCTATCAAAACTATGGAGTAACTCCAGGTGATCTAGATGCTTCTTGGAGCAATATCTATGCTGGAACCTTGAACTCTAATTCTGTAATGAAAAATTTGGCTACCGAAAGTGGTGCCAATCATTACTTAGCATTAGGGTTAATTTTAGAATCTTATACCATTATGATGGCAACTGACGTTTGGGGAGATATTCCTTACAGTGATGCGATCAAGTTTGCAGAAAATGGAGGGGTTTATGCTCCAACCGTAGATTCTCAACAAGATATTTACAATTCTATCTTTAGCAACCTAACAGAAGCTAGGACGCTACTTAGCGGAGACAACGGTGGTGTAACTGTCGGTGGAGACGATTTGATTTTTGGTGGAAACATCGATAACTGGATCAAATTTGCAAACGTTCTTGAAGCAAGAGGGAAAATACACCTTACCAAAGTGAATGGAAATGCTTATGCTGAAGCTTTAGCTGCACTTAATAATGGTGGTTATGCAGGTGCTGGCGATGCTGCTGGCCTTTCATTTGGTCCTTCGGCTACTGAAAATGCACCTTGGTACCAATATATCGAGCAAAGAGATGATTGCGAAGTTGGTGCTAGTTACGTTGCTTTATTGGATGATCTTAATGATCCTAGAGTTGACACGTATGGATTTGAACATGCAGTACCTGGTCACCCAGTTTTTACGCCAGACAGAACAATGCCTCTCATTTCATTTTCTGAACAGGAGTTTATTAGAGCGGAAGCTTTGATGGGAACAGGAAGTGCAGCAGATGCTTTTACAGCTTTCGTTGATGCTGTTACCGCATCATTCGCAGAAGCAGGAGTAGATGGTGCTGCTGATTATATTGATGCAAACTATGGTACCTCCGTCACTATGGACGATATCATGATGCAAAAGTATATTGCATTGTACACAAGTCCTGAGGTTTTTAATGATTGGAGAAGATCAGGTGTGCCTAGTTTAACTCCTCATTCTGGTACAACTATTCCTAGAAGATTACCATACTCGGAAGCTGAGCAATTAGCAAATCCGAATATCACATCTCCTAAGGATATCTCAATCTTTGACAGAGTTTGGTGGGATGCTCAATAACCATGAAGCAACTTATTTAAACACTTAAAAAAAAGAGTCTATCTTGAAAAAAGGTAGACTCTTTTTTATTTTAACAAAAAAAAAAATTCTATTTTAACAAAACGCAAATATATTCTGAATAGATAATACAAATTGTAGTCTAAAAGTGCGGATATATTTGGAAGGAAAATTTTTCGAGATCAAGGCAGAAAACGTAGACATAGCCTTAGTTACGGCGAGCCTGCCTGACTGCGCCAAGCAGACAGGGCTTTCTAACGAAGATATCG
>CALFWW010000185.1 GCA_937928575.1 uncultured Saprospiraceae bacterium
AAGCACAGGGAATATGAAGACGATTCCTAAAAAATTGATCATCTTGTTGCTATAATCTTTCTTTTTATAAAACAAATACAATGAGAAAAGTAGCATTGCGATTCCACAAAAAAGAAGCATTATATTTCCAATTTCAAAGCCTTCATAATCCCACATTGATGTAAAATTATTGGTTTTGGTTTTTACTAGAACACTTCCAAACTGAAACAGCAATACGCAAATACCAATGGTTAGGAAACCAACTCTTACTGAATGCTTCTGGATTGACTTCTGCTTTCCCATGCTAAATGTTTATTTGGTTTGGAAATATAATTAAAATGCTAATATTTCATTTTTATTGTAATCCAACTCTGTACATTTCTTTTTGTGCAAGTATTATTTCAAGCCATATTTTTGGACAGTGATTTCGTCATTGACAGAAAGTTCATAGAAGTTAACCCATCTTCTACGATCGTGTCCTCCTTGAGGTAGTTCTTCCAAATGCGCACCACTTTCCATATAGTTGACTAACGCCTTGTGTGCATCAGTTCTGAGTTTTAATTTAACTTTTGTTCCAGTTGGTAATGATGACTTGCTAATCGTTTCAATTTTACTTGACCTAGCATTAGCTCGTTCTACTCCTTCCGGATCTATGTTAGTGATGTTGATTACATTATCTTTCAGTTTAAAAAATGGTGGATACTGGAAATAAATATTGGGATATTCTACAAGATCATTATTAAAAGAAACAGATGCAGTCTTAATGTTATCAAAATCTTTTGACCATTTATTGACACGCATTTTAACTTCTTTTTTCAGTGTTGCTTCTATCTCTACGGTTTCTATTTTTTTTAATGGTAAGTTGTATTTAAACATACTGCCGAATGCAATATTTAACACTAATGATCCTATGATTGCAATTAGCACAAAAATGTTAAGCCCGTGAAAAAAATTATTCGACCTACTGATTTGATCCTTTTTATAAAAAGCATAGAGACCAAGTATTATAGAGCAAATTCCTCCTATTAGCATTCCTGCATCCATCATTCTGAATCCTTCATAATCCCACATTGAACTGTGTCGATTAATTGTAAAAGCTCCATAAACTAAACTGCTCAGCATTGCGATACCAGCCAATAGCATAAGTCATTTAGTGTATTTAGATTGTTGTATTTTCATGTTCCTTTGTTTAGCAAGACTGAATATTTATTGGTATGCTAAATTAATGAAATTTGACAAATCCGCAGGATCATCGGGTAATACATTTACATTTTATTACGATAAATACTTCTCATCAATTTCCAGTGGTATATTTCTTATAAAAACGCTTTCAAAAGAGATGGTTGTATTCGTTCCTTCTACTCCATCAATCGGATGAATTTTTTCATAAATAATATCTCTTAAATGGCGATTATTTTTTGCGTGAATTCTCACCAACAATGCATAGCGACCAGCGATGTTGATACACTCTACGATTTCGATCACCTTTCTCAATTTATCTTCCACCTTTTTATGATGCTTCGAATCTGATAACATGATTTGCGTAAATGCAGAAGTTTGGTAGCCTAATTTCCAAGGATCTAATTTATAAGTTGCTTTTCCTAAAATGCCTGAATCCTTCATTTTCTTCATGCGTTGATGGATTAAAGTGTTGGAAACTTTCAATTTTTTCGACAATTGAATGAGTGGTACCCGTGCGTCCGATGTCAATTCATTCAGTATTCGGATGTCGATTGGGTCAAGTTGATATTTTTGCATAATTATTTTATTCTTTAAAATACAATTTGACAGTAAATTTAATAAATATCAATCATTTTGACGCTGTAAGGTTTTTATAAAAGCATTTTACGTTTTTTTACGTTTAATTTGTGTCATAATTATTACTACACACAAAGTGAGAAAGTCATGAGTACTACAGCAATATTATCAGTCAGTTTAATCCTTTTCTCTGTTATCGATATCATCGGGTCTTTACCTGTGATTATCAATATGAAAAAAGAAGGATTGGTTATTAAGCCATCATTGGCGACCGGATCAGCGGGGATCATCATGATTGCCTTTTTGTTTTTCGGTGCTGCCATTTTAGGAATTTTTGGAATCGAAGTATCCTCGTTTGCACTGGCTGGTTCCTTGATTATTTTCTTTATTGGACTGGAAATGATCTTGGGTATCCGTTTTTTCCGAACGAATCCGGATGAAGAAGGAGAATCAGGTAGTATTGTTCCGATTGCATTTCCATTGTTAGCAGGTGCTGGAACATTGACTACAATTATTTCTTTGAAAGCAGAATACGATACCGCAAGTATTATAATTGGAATTATCTTAAACTTGATTTTTATTTATTTCGTTTTGAGATCTTCTGATTGGTTGGAGAAAAAAATTCCACCTGCTGTCATGGTGAGCTTGAGAAAGGTGTTTGGGATCTTGTTGATTGCAATTGCGATTCAGATGGCGCGTCAGTACATTGGCTAATCCTTCGCTAACAATTCCATCTTAATGTCGAAATGTCACTTGAATTCAATTTCAGGTGACATTTTTTCATTTCTTTTAACTTCATTTTAAGATCTTTCTGCCAACATTTCTGCTTTCCAGCTTTGGTTTACTCTTTGACGTTTTTGGTATGAACGTATTTCATAAACAAAAATAAATAAGATGTTTAATAAAAATTTTCTTCCAATTATAGTAAAAGTGATTTTTCCTAAAAAGCGAAGTTTTAAGAATGAAGCGCAACGTGCTAAAGAGACGGTTGAGTTGTCTAAGTTGGTGAGTGGGTTGGATTATCGGGGAGCAGTTTTGAATTAGAATTAGATTAATCATAAAAATAACTTAATATGCCTTGTGGAAAAAAAAGAAAGCGTCATAAAATATCGACGCACAAACGAAAAAAACGACTAAGAAAAAATAGACATAAGAAGAAGAAACATTAGTCGATTTTTTTGAAAATCAGCATGCAGTAATGCTTAGTGTTCTAATAGAGATTTTACTGCAACGGTCGGGGTGGATACTATGTGTAGTAAGATCACTTTTTTCTTACTTACTTTATCCACCCTATCTATAGGGTTGGTCAGCCCTTCTGAGAAAAAGCCTAAAAAATGGAGTCTCTCAATACCGCTCATCCTTAACATAAGGCAGCCGCTCCATAAAATCCACCTCAATACTAGGAAATTCGAAGTCCTCAACCACCTTCCCTTGTATTCTGTAACAACCAATTCCCTTAAAAGGATATCTGGCAAAAGAAGGTGGGAAATGTACGGTATCAAAAAAGTGCCCTTTCCGATCAATCCAGGTACCGAATGCCATTAGCTTGCGATTGGAAGTGGTGACGTGTTTTCGTTCGATGTAATAACCGATGATTTCGATTCGTTTGCCGAGTAGTTGCTTTAGATTGTTGCCCATGATATTGCCTTCAATTGCTCCATCAATCAAATCAAATGGTGAACTCAGTGAAAAACCTAACAATTCAAATTCATCAAAAGCCTGATCGTATTTACTTTCTTCCAATGTTGGTAATTCAAATCTTTCTGTGCCATCGGTAAACATCGTCAATGCCTGACGGTCTACTTTTACAGACGGATTGAATACTGCATTTTTCTCCCACATCAATTCGCACTTCGTCATTCCTGTAAATCGAAATGCACCGATTCTTATCAATATTTCTAGTTGTTCGGTACCGATATCCATTCGATTGACAAAGTCTTCTAGATTTTTGAATTCGCCATTTTTGGCTCGTTCCAAAACGATGCGCTGGCTGATCTTTCGCTCCATTTGATGAATATGCACGTAACCAATATAAATGTCTTTGCCTTGTATGGAGGTCAAATACTGACTATTGTTGACACAAGGTGCATGGATATTTCCACCCAACATTCGTGCTTCGTGTACATATAGTTCGGTACGATAAAATCCACCAAAATTATTGATGACGGCGACCATAAATTCCAATGGATGATATGCTTTGAGATACATACTCTGAAACGACTCGACTGCAAAACTAGCTGAATGCGCTTTGCAAAATGAGTACCCACTAAAACTTTCGATCTGTCGCCACACTTCTTGCGCCATCTCATCGGAGTGACCTCGTTCTTTGCAGTTGATAAAATATTTTTCCCTTAATTTATGAAAAGCATCACTTGATTTTCGCTTACCAGTCATAATCCGTCGCAGCACATCGGATTCGTCCAAATCTAATCCTGAAAAATGATGACAAATTTTCATGACGTCTTCTTGATAAACCATCACTCCAAATGTTTCTTTGAGATGCTCCTCAAAAACGGGATGGATATAACTAAAACTTTCAGGATCATGGAATCGCTTGATGTATTCCCGCATCATCCCAGACTTCGCCACCCCTGGTCGAATAATCGAACTTGCTGCGACGAGGTGAACATAATTATCACATTGCAATTTGGTCAACAATCCACGCATCGCTGGCGACTCGATATAAAAACAACCGATACATCGACCTGAACGTAACAATGCTTTTACTTTTTCATCTTTTTTGATATTTGTAATCTGATGGACATTGACGACTTGACCTTTATTTCGATTGATGAGATCCACTGAATCTTTGATGTGTCCCAACCCTCGTTGACTTAAGATATCGAATTTATGATATTTCAAATCTTCCGCTCCATACATATCAAAATGTGTGATTGGAAATCCTTTCGGCATCATTTGTAATGCGGTGTGATAGTTAATTGGCTCTTCTGAAATGAGCACCCCACCTGCATGAATCGACAAGTAATTCGGAAACCCTTCAATCATTTTTCCAAATTTGAAAATATGTTTTGCCAATGGATGATGCTGGTCTGTTTCCAATGGTCGTTTCACAATGGTGTCGATCGCTTCTTTGGGCAAACCAAATACTTTTCCTAGCTCTCGAATGATCGATTTTCCTTTGAACGTATTGTAAGTAGCGAGCAATGCCGTGTGTTCATATCCATATCTTTTGAAAATATAATCGGTGACATCATCACGTTCATCCCAAGAAAAATCGATATCAAAATCAGGTGGCGAACTCCGATAAGGATTGATGAATCTTTCAAAATACAAATCCAATTCCATTGGATCCACATCGGTGATATAGACACAATAAGCCACAATCGAATTGGCACCACTCCCCCGCCCGACATGATGATAACCCGCACTTTGCGCATACCGGATAATATCCCAGGTAATCAAAAAGTAGGAGGAAAAATCGAGTCGTTCTATAACACCGAGTTCTCGATTGACCCGCTCTAGCGCTTCGATATTCTGCGCCCCGTATCTTCGTTTACAACCATTCAATGCCAGTTTTTTCAAGAGACATAAATCCCCGTCTTTGCTTCCTGTAAAATTTTGTCGATTGACTTGATTCCCTACTTCCATTTCGATACTACAATTACCGAACAATCTTTCTGTATTTTCAATGATGGCTGGATATTGTTGGTAATACTGAAGTAAGACATCTCTATCCATCAATCGTTCATTCTCTGTTGCATGATCTTTTTTAGTCAACTTCGTAATCAACGTATTCAAATCTATTGATCTTAACAATTTGTGCACTTTATACCATTCATCATCGAGGTAAGTGATGGGATTAAAAATGACGAGTTTGTCCAATCGTTTTTTTAGTGGAGAACTAAAGAGTCTATTGACATGTTCTGGTCGCACGCCTAGAAATTCGTTGTCGTGAAATTCTTCAATTGGTTTGACTAATTGGGTATAAATGAAGTACACATTTTTCAATCGAGGTGCGAGTCTTGGCAATGGGGTTCCTTCCATTGAGTGTTTGGTGAGAAATGCGTTGAGTTCGCGGAAGCCTTCTTTGTTTTTGGCGACTCCGGTGTATCTATATTGATGTACTTCTCTGAATTCAATACCGAGGATTGGTCGGATGCCCCATTTTTTGCAGCTTTCTATGAAGGCGTAGCTGCAGGAGGTATTGTTGATATCCGTCAATAACAATGTCTGGTACCCGAATTTGGCAGCTGCTTCTGCGAGCTGTTCCGGGGCAAGTGTCCCGTATCTGAAACTGTAGTAGGAATGTGCTATCACTTTTTTTTCACCAATTTTTATTGACTGGATTTAATTAAACAATATGATTACATTTTGCAATCAAGTGCCTGCTGTTTAGTTTTCGGATAGCTGTTTTTTTGTATTTAACGTGAGGACCGCCTGACGTGAGGAGGGCCAACGTGGACCGCCTAACGTGGGGACGGCCTGACGTGAGGACGCCTGACGTGAGAAAGTCTAACGTGAGGACGCCTAACGTGAGGACCGCCTAACGTAGGGACGCCTAACGTGAGAAAGTCTAACGTGAGGACGGCCTGACGTGGGGCGCAGCCTAACGTGGGGAC
>CALFWW010000186.1 GCA_937928575.1 uncultured Saprospiraceae bacterium
GTATTGTTAAGCGAGTTTTTTCATTTTAGTATTTTAGAACTTTTGGAGCGTTAAAAACTGAATAAAGCCAGGATTTTTTGAATACTTTTTCATCTGGGAAAAAGGATTGCCGCCCGGCGAGGGCAAAGTCAAACTATTGAATGAATTATAAAGAATCTGAAAAATGTCTTCCTTTAAATAGCTATTTACATTTTGAAGATTCCAAAAAGTTAAATACCTTTTAATCAGTATTTTGACGATATAAAGCAAACAGCGGGTGCCTCCTGTCTAAGAGAAGCGCCTAACGCCGTACATCCCGAAAAAAAGACCGAATCAACAAAAGTCCTACCAATCCAATCGCACTATAATTAGCATACAACAACCCATCTTTATTTCCAAAATTAAAATGCGTCAGTGTATAAATCAGTGCAGCCAATATTAATGAAAACAAGAATTGCTGCCCTAAGTAATATTGTTTCTCTAACATTCGCTTCACACCTCGCATTTCTTCTTCCACATTATTGTCATTCGCATTTTTTAGAAAACGTGATAATTCATTAGGTAAAGAAATTGCAGTCGTTACCTGATTTTTAAAAGTGTTGATGACCATTTGCGTGAAGCCTCCGTCCTTATCAATGATATGTTTTTTCATGTAGGGGCGAACTACCTTCAAGGTGTTCAATTCCGGAGCTAACTGAAAAGCATTTCCGACCAACAAAACAACAGTACGATTGAGTAAAATATATTCTTTCGGAATCTTAATGTTATTGGAAACATCTCTTAGGTCTACTTTTCGAATTAGCGAAGTCACAGATGATAATCCTGAATTCAATTTGATATTTTGAAAATTCATCCCATCAAATTCAACTTCATCTTGAAGGAAATCTTTAAAAATATCGACTAATTTTTCTACATATTTTCTAGCATCTCTTTCCGCACCAATGAAACCTAATTTTTTTAACGCCAATACCGTTTCTTCTGTATTATTGCTGATAATCGCTTCTATTAATTCAGGAATCGCTTTCTTGGTTCGTTCGCTCAAATGAGCAGTCGCACCAAAATCTAACAGCACAATTTCATTTTTTTGATTAACCAGAATATTACCAGGATGTGGATCGGCATGATAAAATCCATCTACCAAAATCATTTTGCAATACAGTTCAATCAATCGCTTAGCGAGCTCTTCTTGATTCAATCCCCAATCCGTGATTTGCTTTATATTTCCAATTTTCGTTCCTTCACAAAATTCAGCAACTAATATTTTTTTAGTATTGTATTTTTTGAAAACTTCAGGAACCTTGACACCGAGTTCAGGTGCAGCTTTTAAATTTTCGCCTATCTCAACCATGGAGTTGGCCTCAATCGTATAATTCAATTCTTCCTCAATCATCAATCGCACCTGCTCATAAGTATGATCCAAACCCTGCATGTCCATAAAGTAGCCATGAAGTTTGACTAGATTTTGTAGAATTTCCAAATCTGCGTGTGCAATGGTGTCAATATTTTTGTGTTGAATTTTGACGATGACCTCTTGACCATCCAAGATAGCACGATGAACTTGGCCAATGGAAGCGGCTGCTAATGGCTCTTTGTTGAAAGAAGTGAAGATGGATTCAGGTTTTTCACCCAGTTCTTTTTGAATGGTCTCCTCAATTTCTGGATAAGGTTTTGGTTTTATGTGATCCTGCAATTCTTCCAGCGGTCCTCTGAATTCTTCGGGCAAAACATTGGACAGATTTGAAATCAGTTGTCCGAATTTTATAAATAATCCTTGCAATTCCTGAACGCGATTTTTAATCCGATCTGCATTTTTAATGTGCAAGGCATTAATCCGTTTGTCATAATATTTTCGACCTCTGATTTTACGCTTTGTTTTTAACCAAAAGTAACTCATGAAAACTTGAAAAGCGGTAAAGTACGCTTTTCGTTTTCGAACCGATGGGGAAAATATTTTTTGGTTTTTTGACATTTGAATTAAATTCTATCTATGGGAATTGCTAGTAAAATCGTAGTTGAAATTCACGGCAGCGGTTTTGATACATTTCAAATGTAACAAACTCAACGCGTATTGGTTGTGAATCTTGCCATTACTATAACCGAACTCTGTTTATCCTATGAAAGATTATAACATTTCAGTTACATCAAAACCCCATCCACAGCTTGGACTGGACCTGGAATCTCCGTTTCACCTAACATTTCTTTTAGGTCTACTTCAATGACTCGAGTTAAAGCCAACATTGGAATATCATTGCCCAAACCTTCGAATGGATTTTCACTATAATCACCAACCAATTCCATCATCAAATAGACCCAACCAATCAATACGGTAAACGGAATAGAAACCCAAGGACCGTAAGTGCTGATATCATGAAAAGCAGAAACCATCCCGATCGGTAAGAGAAAAATAAAGATACCAACGAAAACAAAACTCATACTTCCATATTGTCTAGGAAGAGGGAACTTCTTGATTCGTTCACATTTTCCTTGATGGGTGTAAAAATCATTTAGCAACTTCTGCAACTCCATATGACGGAAATCGTCGATCAAATTTCTTCTTCTCAATTCTTTCAAGTCTTGAGATTGCTGATCAATAATTTGAGTAGCGGTATTTTTATAATTAATTAAACGCTCTATTTCATCAGGTGGTAAGAATTCTTTTAGATGTTGTTCTGTAGGAACCGTGTTAGATAAGTTGATCCCAAACCGCTCCATTCTTTTTTCGGTCACCCTTTTGACGTGTTTGTTTTGATTGATGTGTTCCCATGGAGTAGGGATGAGCAATTGACTTCTTAATGTATACAACCAAGCGATATGTCGGTACATTAATTTTTTATGAATATGGTGCAATTCCGCCTTACTTAATTCTGCATCCGTAAACTGATTACTAACATAGGCTTTGACATTCGCACCCCACATTCTACTTGAATTAATAATAGCGCCCCATATTTTTCTGGCTTCCCACAATCGATCATAAGCACTATTATTTTTGAATCCGACATAAAACGCAACAGCAGTACCAATAACAGAAAGCGGCAACCAAGGAATATGGAGCCAGTCGAAATGGAAAAATTCGATAAATACCGTCACTAGAATGGAATATAAAGTCAACCAGATGATATGGCCACCTGAAAATCTGAGAATATCAAATAGCGAAAAATTCTTCTTTACGTACATGTTTTTTTGTTTTATAGGGTGAAAAAATTCGAAGAACGAAATTAAAAAAAAGATTCTAAATTCAAGTTGTCGAAACTTCCCATGTTACTGAAACTAATTAGTATTTTTAAAAATGAAAGTTAAAGTCAATTCTGCAAAGGAATATATCCACCATTTTGAGTCCTGGAAAAAGGAATTGAAAGCGATTGACAAAATATTCCAGTCCACTGAAATGGAGGAGACCATCAAATGGGGGATTCCTGTATTTTGTGTCAATGGAAAAAATGTTGCTGGCTATGCTGCCTTTAAAAACTGGATCTCTATCTGGTTTTATCAAGGTGTTTTTTTGAAAGATAAAAAGAAGAAATTGGTCAACGCGCAAGATGGGAAAACAAAAGCTTTACGTCAATGGCGATTTGATAATCTGGAAGACATTAAAAAGGACTCGACACTGATAGCTGCCTATCTACAAGAAGCGATTCAAAACTATAAAGACGGAAAAGAGGTGAAGATTCAACGAAAAAAATTAGTGATTCCTCCTGAATTAGAAAATGCACTTTCGAAAAATAAAACGTTGCAAAAAAAATTCGATGCTTTGTCATTAAGCCATCGACGTGAATTTGCAGAATATATTTCCAATGCAAAACGAGCAACTACTAAACTATCTCGACTTGAGAAAATAATCCCAATGATTAAAAATAGTATTGGGCTAAACGACAAATATAAATGAAATATGATTTTATTATCGTAGGAGCAGGTTCTGCAGGTTGCGTACTAGCCAATCGCTTATCAGCAAATCCAGAAAACGAAGTTTTATTGTTAGAAGCAGGAGGGAAAGATAATCATCCATATATCACTATGCCAGGTGCTTACTCCAAATTACACAAATCAAAATTTGATTGGGGTTTTTGGACCGAACCTCAAAAGCATATCAACAATAGGAAATTGTATCTACCAAGAGGCAAAGCACTAGGTGGATCAAGTACGACGAATGCAATGGCGTATGTACGTGGCAACAAAGCAGATTTTGATGAATGGGCATCTCTAGGAAATGAAGGTTGGAGCTATGAGGAAGTACTTCCATTTTTCAAAAAATCAGAAGTCAATCAATGCATGAATCATATGGATCGGGAATTCCATGGCACCACTGGTGAGTTGAATGTTACATTAGCTAGACATTTTAAGACACCTTTCGGAAAAGCTTTTGTTGATGCAGCGATACAATCTGGGATTCCTGAAAACAAGGATTACAATGGAGAACAACAAAATGGTGCCGGACCCTTTCAGTTTACAATCAAGGATGGGAGAAGACACAGTGGAGCAGATGCTTTTTTAAAAACTATTTTATCGCGTCCAAATTTGACTGTAAAAACGGGCATCACTGTCAACAAAATCCAACTGATAGGAGGCCGTGCAACTGGTGTTGAAGTATTAACTTCCAAAACTAATTCTCAAATTTTTGAAACTAAAAATGAAATCATCCTATCGGCCGGGGCATTTAATTCACCCCAAATTTTGATGCGCTCAGGGATTGGTGAAAAAGTGGAATTGGCACAACATGGGATTGACTGTTTACATGAATTACCAGGTGTGGGTAAAAATTTGCAAGATCATTTAATGTTTCATATCAGTGCTACTGCGAATCAACAAGTAGGACTCAATCATCACATCAAATTATTAAATCAAGTAAAAGCAAGTGTCGGGTTTTATACCAGTGGGAAAGGACCTTTTACCATTGGTCCATTGGAGTCAGTAGCTTTTGTGAATCTTGATGAACCGAATGGTCGTACCAATTTCCAATATCATTTTAGTCCAATTCATGTAGGAAAGACCTATGATTATGATTTGTATGACATCAATACATTACCAAAAACGGATGGTTTTTCAATAATTCCAACATTACTCTTACCAAAAAGTAGAGGGACAGTTTCATTAAAGTCTAACAATCCATTTGATGCGCCAATCATTCAACCTAATTTCCTAGAGCAGGAGGATGATCTGAAAACATTGGTCAAAGGTGGACGAAAAGCCATTGAGATTATCAATCAAAAAGCTTTTGATCCTTATCGAAAACACAATAATTATCCAGATAACATTGAAGATGATGAAGTCTTGATCGATCATATCAAAAAGTGTGTGGAAACGATTTATCACCCAGTAGGTACTTGTAAAATGGGAAGGGATGAAATAGCGGTAGTAGATTCTAAATTACGCGTGCATGGTGTTGAGGGATTGCGTGTTGTGGACGCTTCGATTATGCCAACAGTGGTGGCTGGGAATACGAATGCTGCGGTTTATATGATTGCGGAGAAATGTGCTTCTTTGTTAGTGGGGAGTGAAGAGTTTAAAGTGTAGAGTGGCTTTTCGTGTTGTTGTGAATTGGTTGTTATGGGTTAGATTTGGAGAACTTGATTGAAATCGGAGGTGGATAGAGTGTAAAGTGAAAAGTTTATAGTTTATAGTGTAAAGTGGCTTCTTGTATCATTTAAACTTTACTTAAAAGTGGAATGAGACACAAGCCACTATACACTCTACACTTTTCACTCTACACTATCAAAAAAAGTTACACTTTTTTCACTTTACATTATAATTTGGAAGATGATCGAAAATGCTTGTTATACAAGAGAAGGTCTTGTTGGTCTAATCATACCATTATTTGTGATAGTTGGAATATCTTGGATTTTTTACTTTTTTTCGAAAAATAAAAAGTTTGTCAATTTATCTACAATTATATTGTTAGTTTTTGGACTGAGTACTTTACTACTTAACTTTTGGATCGAAAGTAAAATCAGAGAAGAAATCAGGCAGAAGTTCGAAAGCGATGAAATTCAAAGTATACTTATAAATGATGTCCAATCTGAAATCGGATTGAACGTACTCAAAAAAAGCTTTTCAAAAATTGAAAAAACAGATTTTGTAAGAGGATCTTCACCGACCAAAAGATTTGAAATTGCCATTCTCTATCAAGACTCGAAATTTACTTTTACTTTATTTCGCAATTCTTATGAGCCAACGAAGTATCATGTCGAAACGAATCTTTACAATTATGAATTAGATGTGGGAATGATAAGAACGGATTTGTTGGATGAGATTTAAGTGTAAAGTGGCTTCTGGTGTCATTACACTTTCAAGTGAAGTAGAATGATACCAGAAGCCATTTTACACTCTACACTTTTCACTCTACACTAATAAAATCACTCTACACTTTTCACTCTAAACTATCAAAAAAAGCTACGCTTTTTTCACATTCTTCTCATACAATTTAATCCAATCTTCCACCGTCATTTTCGTCATCAACTCACCAATCAAATCCATCGGAATCTCATCCACCTTTTTGAAGCGGATACAACTTTTTCCCATATCGAGTTTGCGATCCGAGTGTTTAGAGAATTCAGTAGTAAACCATTTCATCAATTTAGGATCAGCGTAGATGCCACTATGATAAACGGCTACAAAATTTTTCTGAGAAGCCAGATTTACAAAGGGTAGGGGAAGCTCCGGTTTGCAATGATAGCCATCCGGGTACAGTTTGTGAGGAACTACATATCCTATCATGCCATAGCTGATACATTCCTTATATCCTTTTGGCAAATTCTTTTTGATGACACTTCTTAATCTTTTGAATTGCTTTTGTCGCTCTTCAGGAACTGATTCCAGATATTCTTTTACTGTTTCTGCTTTCGATTGCATGTTAGTTATTTTTAAAATGCATTAACAAGATAGAACAACCTATGGGTGTGGACATCACAAAAATTGGTAACCCTTCATGTTTTTAGTTAGCATCTATATTATTTCGCCCATTTTTCAGAAGCAAAAAGATGGTGATTGATACCGACATTGACAAATCCTCTACTACCAATTCCTAGTTCTAAGATCAAGGCCCAATCGGTCCCATATCTTAATCCAATTGCATTGGCATGAAGGTGTAAAATAAACTCGTTGTTTTCTTCAGTATAAAAATCATTTACGACCTCAGAAAATTCAACCCTATTTTCATCTAAATAAAAATATTCAGTTTTGGTATTGCGAATACCCGCTCCAGCCGATAAACCAGAATACATTTTCAATTTATCTTTGTTGATCCAATTGTAATGATAGCGACCAGCCAATGTCCAATCACTGAAATTAACATCACTCCAAGGAACTTGTGCGCCTGCAGCGTCAATTTTATAGGTTAGTAATATTCGTTGATGCGTTGCCAACCCACCAATCACATGATTGCCTTTTCGGATATTATATCCAATGGTGAAACTACCAGTACTTGCTAAAAATATACCGCTGAAAGTTTGTGTTCCTAAGAGACCATCTATTTCGTTGAAGTCAGTAAGAAACGATGTTCTGGTATTTTCATCATTATTGAATGGTAACAAATTAGAACCATAAGTTAGATAGGCTTCAGTGTTTGCATCAGGATTTTGAGCAAATACTGAAAAATTTGAAAGTAAAAAAAGTGCGATCAAAAAGTTTTTCATTTTGGTTTTTTTATAAATTAAATATAGCAACAACGGCTTAGTATTGTTGAAATTCGGTATTGTAAGTTTATTGTTGTAATAGGTTTTGTAGGAAGTTGGTTATTTCAAACTCCGCTTTCCAGTAAAAACATTGACACCGGGCAAAATAGGGTTACCGGATGATCTTCGGAAAGAGACGATTTGACCACAATGATAAATGGCATCAGAGATAGGACCATTGATTAAATTCCAAATCGGGAATTCAGTCGTTTTTTCACCTCTTTGGAAAATTATTTTTGCTGTATTAATATTTTCTTCTGCAGATTTCAAATACTCAACCGCAGTATTAAAATTATTTAGTGCTTTCAATCTTCGTTCTTCAAATGTCATTGCTACTTCTTCCAATGGTCGAATATTGGGCGTACCTTGGACGGAATTCAAAATGAAATTGGATAGATTATAAAGATGTTCCAATGTTTCTTCAGTAGTACGTCCATCATTTCCTGGGTTGTAAGCTAAATCTTCTTTACGCAATCCTTCAGTCACCCAAAAATATCGAAAGCCCAATCCTTCGATCATTCTTGCTAAGATTAAATGCTCAGAAACAGTTTCTGGGTATTCACTAATTTCAGCACAAGGATGCATATTCTTTGGTGTTTCTATAGAAATTGGATTTTGAGCATAAGAAATGGTACTTAAAGCGATAAAAAAGCAGCAATAAATAATTTTGTCAAGCATTTTTTTGCGCTAAGGTAGTGAAATTCATTACTTTTTAGATCGAAAGAAAAGATGAGGAAAGACAAAAAGCCTTAAATTTGACTATGACTAAGAATTTATCCAAACTATTACCGCTACTTATAATAGTAGTCCTGATTGCACTCAACTTTTTTCAATCTTATGAAGGTGGCAGTTCTGCGGTCGTTGGACCCGATGGAACGCCTGAATATGTCATGGATGTTTTGCAACATGTCCAGTCAACTGGAAAGCCCATGAAAAATTATGTGGGAGGGCGAACTTTTCAAAACCGTGAAAAACGGTTGCCCAAAACTGGAAGCAATGGTCAAAAATTAAAATACAAAGAATGGGATGTCCACAAAAAAGTAAAAGGAAAAAATCGGGGAGCTGAGCGACTCGTCACCGGCTCTGATGGAAGTGCCTATTACACCAAAGACCATTATAAGACATTCAAACAAATAAAATAGGACTCCAAATTTAAAATCAAGATTATACATGATAACTATCAATAAAGCCGATCGACTAACTTCTAACTCAGAATGGCAAATAGCAAAACTAGACGGGAGCAAAACTAAAACACTCAAAAAGTTTTACAAAAAGTTGGGAAGCCGATTAGAATTCCCAGATTATTTTGGTGAAAATTTAGATGCTCTTGCAGATATATTGACTGATTTAAGTTGGCTAGCGGCACCGAATGTAATTCTCTATATCAAAAATATGGATGACTTTTTATCAGAAGAAAATGAAGAAGATCGAAACATTGTGTTCGAAATTTTCGACGAGGCCTACACTGGACAAATTGAAGAGGAGCGAAGTTTTGAAGTAGTGAAGGTCGTCTAGAATCGGTGCTATTTATGTACGCCTCAAAGTGTCAACCCCAATAATACCAATCCTTATTTTTAAGTTTAATTCGTATTGCAACAATTCAATTACAAGTTTGATTGAAAAGGGCGTGCTTGTGTGCCCTCCCAAATACAGCAAATATTGAGACTCTTTTAACACCATGAACACATATCTCGTTCTCTTTTATTTCTCTTAAATAACGGTTTTAATTATAAAAAAATCATTATTTGTCTTAATTTGTATCTATTCAATAACAACATAAAAAATTTAAAAGTTTATGAAAAACAACTTCCTCCTTTTTATTCTCTCTCTAGCTTTTACCTCTTCTTACGCGCAACAAATTCCTGATTTTACTCTAACCGATTTAAATGGTCAGGAACACTCGTTGTACGAAGATTACTTGGATAATGGAATGGCGGTCGTAATCAATATTTCTGCAACTTGGTCAGGACCAGATTGGCAATGGCACACTTCAGGAGTATTGGAAAGTTTTTATCAAAATTATGGAGGCAACGGAATTCAAGTACTCCATCTGGAAGGCGACGGAATCACTACTGATGATGATCTGTATGGCACCGGAAATCAAACACAAGGAAACTGGGTAGATGGAACGAGTTACCCAATTTTAAACCCGGCGACCAATGATCTAGTTGCTTCATGGGGATTACAATTCTATCCGACCATGATGATTATCTGTCCGGATGGAACTGCTTATGCGGATGGATTGACTGCTCCTTTCATCAATCAAGATCAAGGCGTTTTTTATGCTGAATTTCCGAATTCTGAAGCGCTACTTGATAAAATCACTTCCCTCTGTGGTGAAATTGATTTGAATTTGAATGAAGTAGTTGCTCAAGTTTATCTCGATGCTAACAACAATTGCACTTATGATGCTGGTGAACAATTTGTACCAGGATTTTTGGGTAATGTGAGTGGTAATGGCTTAGACTTAAACAGAATTTCATCACAATCAGGATCTATGCGTTGGTTTGTAGATGCAGGTACTTATGATTTGACCATGCAATCTCCAAATACGAATTGGTTTTTTTGTAATGATGCTGAAACATTAGATTTTACTGGAACAGAAGATTCTTTACATTTTTATTTTGGCGTCCAAGCCGTTCAAGATTGCTACGATCCGACCGTCGATATCTCTTCTCCGTTTTTATTGCGCTGCTTTGAGAGCGACTTGTATGTGACGTATTGTAATGAAGGAACAGTGACTGCACCAGCTGCAACTGTTGAAGTTACATTGGGTAGTATGTTCATTTTCTTGAACGCAAATCCAGCTCCGACGAGTATCAATGGCCATGTATTGACTTTTGAGGTCGGTGATTTAGATCCATTTGCTTGTGGTAATATCCATATTGCAGTGGAAGTTAGTTGTGATGCGGAGTTAGGGGATGTACATTGTTATAGTGCACAGATTTTTCCTACTACCAATTGCGATATCACTGCACCCATCACACTTGCTGAGGAATGTCAAGAAAATGTTGGTTCCTATGATCCTAATGACAAACGTGCATGGCCAAAAGGTGTTGGAGCAACCAATGATGTCTTACCAAATGAAGAATTAAGATATCAAGTACGTTTCCAAAACACGGGAACATTCATGGCAATCAATGTAGTCGTACTGGATACTTTAAGCGAAAATGTGGACTTAGCTTCCCTACGTTTAGGAACTTCCAGTCATGAATATACTTTTGATATCTTGGACGAAAGAGTGCTAAGATGGACCTACGAAAACATTATGCTTCCGGACTCAAATAGTAATGAACCTGCTTCCCACGGTTTCTTTAATTATACCATTAAGCAACAACCTGATTTGCTAAATGGAACGACAATCGAAAATAGTGCTGCGATCTATTTTGATTTTAATGAACCAGTCATCACCAACACGTACACGCATACGATCAATGACATGATTGTAAATGTGCCGGTAATACCAGAGCAATTGGACTTTAAAGTATTTCCAAATCCAAACAAACGGGTATTTAATGTTATAATTGATGAAGATGATTTTGGGAATGGGTATTATCAACTGACAGATATTCATGGAAAATTACTCCGAACGACTCAAATACCAAGCAGTCAATTTCAAATTCAACATGAATTACTACCGGGTCTTTACATCTTGAAACTCATTAATGATGATGGGAAGGTTGCTGAACGAAAAATTGTCGTTCAATAATACTTGAAAATATTTTTTGAAAGCAGTCTCTATTAAAATGGGGGCTGTTTTTTTTATGAGTTTGCGAAGCCTTTGAGGATTCGTAAACTTAATGTTGAGAATGTGCGACCTCTCTGAGGTCGGGAAACTAAATTTCATTTATTTTCTAACTTAGTTTGACCTCTCCGAGGTCTCTCCGAGGTCATTTTGCGTGTCAGACCTCAGATAGGGCATACTATGTTAGAATATTAATAACAAGTTAGACCCGACCCCAGAGTGGGTCGTACTATTAAATTTCTTATTTCTATAGATTCCTTCATAGGAACAATGTGGTTTTGAACATTAATGCACAATATGAAGATTCAAATTTCACTAACCAAGGAACTATTTCGATTATCCCGTAGTTAAGTTTCCAGTTTGCGAGGCTTTTGAAGATTCGTAAACTTAATAAAAATTCAACTACGCAAAATCATTGCGTAGTACCTTTCCATATTTGTATTATCAAATGTAAATCTTCAACATGGAAAATGAGCAATTATCGGAAGTAGTCGACCTGCTAGAATCTTCAAGTGCAGTTGAGGAGTCTTATTTTGCAATTTTTGCTGATTTACATCATGAATCAAGTTATGTAAGAGCAAATAAACAAGGACTGGAACGAATGGCCGCAAAGTTACTGTTGGCCGCAAGTAGGTCGCAGGATATTATTGAAAATAAGGAATCTTTCATCAATCTTGGGTTACAGGAAGAATGGGATGATGGTGATATTTTTTTGGACTATGTTGAAGTTATTGATAAAAAAGAAAACGTCTTTTATAATGTCGAGCATGAAGAAACTTTTCAAGATCAATTAATTAAAGTCGGTTGTCTTGCTATTATCGTGTTTCTGTTTGTTTCGATGATCGTTGGGGTAGGGTCAATTATTGGTTGGTTATTTTGATTGATAGAATGACGTTTAAGAATCTTCAAAAGCTTCTCAAACGAAACGCAAGTAAAATTAAATGTCTTTAGGGAACTATCATCCACCCAATGTGGTTTTCTCGATATGACGGTTTTAAAAAGTACATACAACATACAAGTAAACGTGTCTTGGAAAGGGTAAGTAAGAGCTATGTTATAAGGTGTAGAAAACGCCATTATAAAAAAGCTTTTGTGTTATCAACCGCAAGAGCTTTTTTTATTGCAAATAATACAAATTGTACTCTAAAAGTGGGGTTATTATATGGAGGGAAATTTTATTGAGATTAATGCGGAAAACGTAGACATAGCCTTAGTTACCGCGCTGGCTTGCATTGCAAAAGTACATGACTTTATTTCCAACGCAGATATCGGTAAAATTTCCTCATAGATATCCGCAATTATAGAGTATTATCTGTATAAATTACAGATACCCATAGGTGTGGTAAGCGGTCTCCAAAACCGTGACTTGCAAGTTCGACTCTTGCTATCTGTGCAAATATTATTTTAACATATCCGAGGGATTCATAAATTTAAAGGTAAAAGAAATTGAAAAAATTATTCTTAGATGATATCAGAACCGTCGGCATGATTTACGACAAATCAATTGCGGCTGAATTTGATATTGTCGGACTTACGATGCTTTCATTCAATACATTCAAGAAAATGGATTAACTGAATTTATCAGCTTTGACGGTTGCGGCAAAACGTACTGTTTAAGACCCATTACAGCTTACCGTATACAAAGGTATTTCTTAAAATGTACTACCAGGTGCTGACCGATCATTCTTTTTTTATTATCTTGTATTTATAATTATAACAATTAAAATACAAGTCTGCTATGGGAATGATCGGCAATATGTCAGCGTACCTTTACCTTCGCCAAAGTCGTACATTTAAGCAAGAAGTAACTCGACTTTTGGAGTGAAAATTACACTCATTTTTACCAATTGAAATCAAAACAAAAAATGATAAAACCAATTCTTCTTATCCTTTCCCTTTTGACGATATCTTGCCACTCGCAACCAAAAGAAGCAAATCCCAATCCGATAAACGATTCGGTGATAATGGAATTTGATCCTCAGATAAGTGAGTACGTAACAGATACTTTTGAAGATTCAAAAGGAAACTTTTGGTTTGGAACGATTAGTGACGGGATTGCGCGATATGATGGAAAAAAGTTGGCGTATCTAACCACCAAAGATGGGTTGCCATCGGATAGAGTGATCGGTATTATTGAGGATAATAACGGGATTTACTGGTTGAAAACGGGGGAAGGGTTAACCAAATATGACGGCAAGCGTTTTACCAACTACTCCGTAAACGATGATTTCAATAGCAATAGTATAAGTACTTTATTTATAGATAGTAATGATAATTTTTGGATCGGTACCTGGGGTGGTGTTTATAAATTCGATGGAAAAACATTTGAACCGTTTCCACTTCCTTACCCTGAAGTATCAACGCCAATTAACAAAGACACGAAAAATTGGATTACCGAAATAATGGAAGATCTAGCGGGCAATATTTGGTTTGGAAGAGATGGTTATGGTATTTGTAAATATGATGGGGAATCCTTCACTCATCTTCTGAAAAAGGATGGACTTCATTCCAATTATATCACTGATATTGAAATGGATAATGAAGGAAATTTTTGGATTGGAACAAGAGTTGCAGAAAAAGATAACCCTGATCCGGGTAAGCGATTTGGGAAAGGAGGAGTCAATAAACTAATTGGTAACAATATACAGTCATTTCCTGAGATTACAGCATTTAATAAGGAAGATGTTCACGAAATATTCAAAGATCGATCAGGAAAACTCTGGATAAATACCTTAAGAGATGGTGTTTACCAATATGACGGAAAAACATTCAAGCGCTTCGATGTATCCATTCCAATTATGAGTATGATGCATGATCAAAAAGGAAATTTTTGGTTAGGTGGAGCTGGTGGATTATTTAGAATTAATCCGAATGGGGAGGTCATTAATGTAACTAGAAGTGGACCTTGGGAATAAAAAAGAGAACAAAATAGTTGCCTTTGCCAAAACCTAACATTTTTTGCACGGTACAGGACTGTCGGTGGAAATCCGGATAGGTCTTTCCATATCTTTCCCTAGTTTTCTACCCGAGGTGGGTCGGGTGGGGTGCTGAGCTCGGAGGACAACAAAGTTAACCTAACAATAAGTAATACAGATTGAACCCCAAAATGGCGGTTATCTATGAGAAAAATTTATCGATATCTGCGTTGAAAATAAAGTCATGTACTTTTGCAATGCAAGCCAGCGCGGTAACTAAGGCTATGTTTACGTTTTTCGCCTTAATCTTAATAAATTTTTCCTCCATATAATTTGCAAGCCCTTTTGTAGTACAAGCC
>CALFWW010000187.1 GCA_937928575.1 uncultured Saprospiraceae bacterium
TAATGAATTTTGAGCGGTGTACCTTGAGAGCCATCTATAAAACCTCTCTGAGAGCTATCCCTATTAATGTCAATTAGAGAAATTTAAAATTTTATCTTTTCATTATTATTATTATTATCTCGTAAAGTTCTCGCAGAGGTAATTCTCGAAGAAGTGTAAAGAAAGCTCTACGCAAGGTCAATGTCATTGAAATAAGAACTTTAATAGTACGACCCACTCTGGGGTCGAATGCAACTTGTTATATTATGTTCTAACATAACATAGTGCGACCTCTCTGAGGTCTGACACGCAAAATGACCTCAGGGAGGCCTCAGAGAGGTCGCACATTCGAAAACCTTATTTCAGTGATATTGCCCTAGAGGTGCGGCAATCTTCAGAGAGATTAAAAAACCTTCAGCGTGCTATTTGCACCCTGAAGGCCTTTTTTATTTAGTAAATTACAAACTTACTTCGCTCTGTCTTTTCATCTGCATTTATTACTACGAAATAGACGCCTTGTGTAAGTATTGTTGTGTTAAACTCATAAGAGGTGTTAGTGGTCAAGTCAGTATTTAATTCTTCTTGTACGAGTACCCCTGCACTATTGAAAATCTGAATACTCCAATTGTTTACAGAATTGCCTTGCCAATTGATATTCAGATTCGATCCTGACTTTAAAATAGTCGGATAAATGCTAAAATTTCTCAACAATACATTTTCATCACTTACAAAATCTCCTGTTTCAAACTTTATAGTTTCGGAAGCGGGTGCACACAGTGATTTTTTATTGAATGCTTTTACTCGCCAATAATAGTCTTTTTCAACTTGCAAATCTAAAGCGGTTGCAAAAGTATTGGAAGTGATTTCTTCGTGTGCGATCAAACTAAAATCTGATATACGACTCACTTCAATAAAATAGTCGGTTGCATTCGGAACGGCATCCCATGTAAAAGTCACCTCATCGAACGGCACCACCTCATCTTGTAAAGGCATTGTTTGATTGGGTGCAGCATCCACTAATGCAGGTGGAACTAAATCATACAACAATTCTGGTTTTTCATTAATCAATGTGGCCCGCATTGCTGCTATCTGCTCATCTGAAAAGCGATTGGCACAGACATCCAATGAATAGTCCATAAATAAGGAAGCATCCGACTGAAAGGTAGCTCCAGTGGGGTCTGTTTGTGTCGGATTGGTAAATATATCCCCATCGCAATCGAATGACGCAGCTAAGTAGCAAGGAGAAGTATCGCAAAACCCATCTGCCGCAATGTGACAGTTGGAGCCATCGACATATTCCACAAAAGCAGTATCAATAATTAAAGTATCAGCATCATTGAAAAATTCACTTTGGAATACCGTGTAATCATACGTCACATATTCAGGAGCAGGATTATTGAAATTATGCGAAACCGATCCATCGTGACTGACACCCCCTTCCCAACCAAGGAATGGATGTGGCAACGATAGGTTGTGTCCAATTTCATGTGCCCAGGTATGATTGCCAGGACTCATGTACGACTTCCCCATCGCAATACCTGCATATGGAAGATTGTATCCGGCCGCACCTGAAGGATTCGAAACGATGTAATTATTAATCGTGTTTTCAATGTTATTTTCAAACATCATATTGGCGCCTTCAACAAAAGTAGTGTGCGTATAATAAGCGGAATTGGCATGATAGATAACATCTCCCTCAATATAAAATTGAATATCTGCATCTTCAAAATCTGTATTCAATGCACATAGCGCATCCATTAATTTATTAAAATTATAATAACCAAAACCTGCATCGTTTCCTACATTGTGAATGGTTAATGGGACCATTAATAACTCACCTGATTTGGTATCATAGTTTTCAGGGTTGGCTTGATACTTTTTTAGAAAAGGTGACTTATAAGGTTGTGTTCCACATCGATGAACTTCTTGTGCAGTGGATTCAAAAGTAACTGTTAAAAGAAAAAAGGTAAATAGTATAAATCTAATCATATCAGTTTGATTTTTAAAGTGGTTTCATTTTACAATTTCAAAATAAGCACTAATAAATTAAATCTAAAATCTAAATTGAATTGGGACAAAGAAACGACCTTATTTTATGAAATATGTATTGAATCGAAAAATGCTCAACCGAACTAATTCAGTTGAGCATTTTCAATGTTATTAACTATTTCAACTGATTATTTAGCAACAACGATCTTTTTGTTAATGAGTTGATCATTGGTTTTTATGTTGACCATGTACATTCCGTTTGGAATATTTTCGACGGACATTTCTAACGTGTTGTTTCCAGCTGTAAAGTGGTGCAATTTAGTTTGCAAAGTTTGACCCGTTGTAGATACAATTGCAACTTCACCATCAAATGCGGTAATTGTTTCCATCGTAATCATCATGTTATTTTGAGACACTGGATTTGGGTTAATTGACCAATTGCTTACTTCTGAAATATTTAAAGTACTTGTTGAATTACCTGTTGTAAATTTATTGACAGCAGTTGAAGCAGCGCAAGTATTGTATGGATTGAAAGGTGTTACTCTCCAATGATAAGATTTGTTTGCTTCAAAAATTCCCCATAAATCTTTATGTGTTCCGTATACTACTTGAATCCATGGATTTAAAGAAAAATCTGAAAGACGATCTACTTCCAATAAATACCTATCAGCTCCTGCGACCGGATCCCATTCGAAGATGACGTGATCAAAACCAGAAGTCGTTGCATCATCTGCCGGTTGAACGATTGCTGGTGGACCATCGACAGTTAATGAATTAGGGGTCCAATTGGTATGTAAAGCAACTCTTTGATCATAATCTGCATTGATCAATTCCTTCTGGCCAGGTGTAAAATATTTTGGTGCACATGAATCATCAAAGTAGTCCATAATGTTGTATTCATCCGGATCTACTGCAACTCCACAAGGATCCAATGCTCCTCCATTATAATTACAACCACCTGTATTGAAAAACAAGTAAGAAGGAGGGGTATCGCATACAAAATCTCCTGCAGTTTCACAATTCGAACCATCTACTTTTTCAGTTGGTACTCCACTTGGAGAAGTAGCAGGAGCTTGTGTCATTGATCCATCCCATGGGGTACTATCCCATCCGTTAAATGGATGTGCTACTGAAAAAAAGTGTCCAAGCTCATGAGGTGCTGTTAAGGAACTTCCATTTGCATCTGCTTTTCTGATAACGATCCAATCATTGGAAGGACTATAATATCCTAGCGTCACTCCAATACCTGAACCATTAGGAGGAGTTGCATCTTTAGGGATATAAATGTTGACTGCATTTGAAACTCTATTGTTGGTTAATTGAAAAGTTCCACCAACACTTGCATGATTGTCGTAGGCTGTTGAGTTATCAATATAATTGAAGCCATCTTTGATATAAAATTGAATCCCTTCATCTCCTTCTGCATAAAATTCATTCAAGGCACAATGCATATCCAAGACTTTCTTTGGTGATTGTCTGGAAGAGCCATCCGTCTTTCCAATGATATGATACTTTACGGGTACATAGCTGACTCCATCTCTGTTTTGAATTCCTATTTCATTCAGATATGCTTTGTTTGCCAAGAGGCGTTCTATTAAAATCTCATGATCGTGAAGACCACAAACATGATGTTGTTGACCAAACAAAGTCAACGAGATCATCAGGCACATGGTTGTTGTAAATAATTTGAAAAGTTTCATTTTTAGATTTTGTAAGTTGAAAAATGTCTTTAAAAATAACAATTTTTCTTTATGAGAATTGACATATAGTGAGCAAATGATAAAATTTGATTCAATCTAATTTATTCTAACAATGTATTGTATGTCATTATGTACAAATCTAATAGGAGGAATTAGCAATGGTAGCAAAAAAAATTGCTCAACCGAGATAATTCGATTGAGCAATTTTTAAGATCTATAAAAACTGAATTACTTAGCTACGATGATTTTCTTGGTGATCAATTTATCACCTGAAGTAATGTTCAGTAAGTACATTCCGTTTGGTATGTTTTCGATAGACAATTCAATATCCGAGTGTCCCACATGAAAGTGTTGATTGGTCACTTGCAATGTTTGTCCGGTTGTAGAGACAATTGAAATTTCTGCATCAAAAGCATCAGCACTATCCAAAGAAACAACTACATAGTTTTGTGAAACAGGGTTTGGTTCTACCCTTAAATTATCTACTGCTAAAACATTATTTGCACTTAAAGAAGTTCCTGTGGTAAATTTATTAATCGAAGTAGATGCAGCACATGTGTAATATGGGTTGAATGGAGTTACTCTCCAGTGATACGATTTATCTGCTTCAAAAATTCCCCAAATATCTGCATTTGATTGAAAAACCACTTGAATAGTAGGATTTAGAGAAAAATCAGACAAGCGATCAATTTCCAACAAATATCTGTCGGCCCCATTTACAGGTTCCCAATCCAATATTACATGATCGTAACCAGAAGTTGTTGAATCATCTTCTGGCTCTACAACAGTAGGTGGTCCAGTAATCGATGTTGCAATCGGATTCCAAGGTGCGTGCAAAGCAGGACGACCTTCATAATCTGCGAGAATAATTGCCTTTTGATCGGCAGTAAAATATTTTGGTGCGCAATCATCATCGAAGTAATCCATGATATTTGATTCATCCGGATTTACCAATACGCCATCAGGATCTTTTGCGCCTCCATTGTAGTTACAATTTCCCCAAGGGAAAAATAAATAACATGGAGGGGTATCGCAGATAAAGTCACCTGCTGTGTTACAATTCGAACCATCCATTTTTTCATTCGGCACACCATCTGGAGAGAGATTACCAACCGTGACACCGTGCACATTGGAATCATATGGATCAAAATCCCAACCATTGAAAGGATGAGGAAGTGAAAAGAAATGACCCAACTCATGTGGAGCTGTTAATGAAGAGCCATTCGCATCCGCTTTTCTGATCACAATCCAATCATTGCCTGGACTATAATATCCTAATGTAGTTCCAACACTTTGATTTCCTGTATTTGCGTCTTTAGGAATAAAAATATTGATGGCGTTTGAAACTCTATTGTTAGATAACTGAAATTGTCCACCTACACTTGAGTGATTATCATAAGCAGTATTGTTATCAATATAGTTGAATCCATCTTTGATATAAAATTGAATGCCATCATCACCATCTGCATAGAAATTATTTAATGCACAATGCATGTCTAATACTTTCTTTGGTGACTGCCTAGCCGAACCATCTGATTTACCAATGATATGATACTTCACAGGGACGTAACTAACAACACCGTCTTTTTGCTGAATGCCGATTTCTTTCAAATATTTTTTATTGAGCAATAATCGGTCAATTAAAATATCATGATCATGCAGACCACAAGGCATTGGGTTTTGAGCAAAAACGGTTGTGCATATAAACAAGCAAGCCATCAAAGCTATCGCGTAATTTAACTTCATGAAAAGGAATTATTGATGAGTAATATTTAATGTGGGATTTAAAATGATAAATCTCTGAACAAAAATAAGAATTTTTACGGCTTGATGTTGTCTGTAAAGAGTCAAATCCTTTAAGTTAAAAGCAAATAGATGATTAAAAAATCCATACTTTTGCACCTGTTTCTAAAAAACGTGAAATAAAACCATTTATATTCTATAATCGGCACTTGGATTTGGAAAATCGATTCGGACTACTGCGTTAAAAAATACTTGCTACAACACGGCAATATCTCCGTTTTTTGCCATGTACTCCAAACTAAATTCCTCAAATCTAATACGCCCTTATAAAAGATGAATGTATAACACTATTGTTAAACCCACTTAATATTATTTTTTTATGAGTAAAGTAACGGTTGTAGGTGCTGGTAATGTTGGAGCTACAGTTGCCAATGTTTTAGCACACAAAGACATCGTACGCGAAGTTGTTCTTCTGGATATCCGAGGAAATTTTGCAAAAGGAAAAGCCCTGGACTCTTGGCAACAAGCCCCAATTGATTCTTATAGTACCCGTATGATCGGGACCGATGATTATAAAAAGACAAAAGATTCTGATATCGTTGTCATCACTGCTGGTGTGCCGCGTCGCCCTGGTATGAGCAGAGACGATTTGATCTCTACAAATGCGAAGATCGTTTCATCAGTAACGAAGTCAATTATGAAGTACTCCAAGAGCCCAATCATAATTGTGGTTTCTAATCCTTTGGATGTAATGACTTATGCTGCTCACAAAGTGTCTAAGTTACCTGCTAATCAAGTGTTTGGAATGGCTGGAATTTTGGACACTGCTAGATACCGTGCATTCCTTGCTACAGAATTGAAAGTTTCTCCAAAAGATATCTCTGCAATTTTGATGGGTGGACACGGAGATACGATGGTACCACTACCAAGATATACAACTGTTGCGGGTATTCCTGTAACAGAAATGATCACTACTAAAAAACTCAACGCAATTGTTGAGCGTACAAAAAAAGGTGGTGGTGAATTAGTGAAATTAATGGGCACTTCTGCATGGTATGCACCAGGTGCTGCTGCTGCTCAAATGGTCGCCGCTATCGTCAGGGATGAAGACCGTATCTTCCCATGTTGCGCGCGTCTTAGTGGACAGTATGGATTGAGAAATATGTTCTTGGGGGTTCCTGTGAAATTAGGAAAAGGAGGAATCAAGGAAGTCTTGAAATTGAAATTAAATAAATCTGAAATGAAATTGTTGAAGAATTCTGCTGATCACGTAAAAGATGTGATGAAGACTTTCAACAAAATGAAAGTGGTGTAATTCAGAGAGCTTACATCATTATGGTAGGATCGTTACATATAACGATCCTACTTTTTTTTTGAACAATCATTTGATTATCTTGTTAAATAATTTGAGTTAATTGAAACTACTATGTTTGAAAAAATAATTGAAATGGGCATTCTTCCAAAAATGATTACCAATGAAGGAAAATCTGTTGAAAGTTATGGAGATCGGCCTGTAATGCTCGTATTTCTCAGACAGTTTGGCTGTATTTTCTGCAGAGAATCTTTGTCTGAAATTTCCCGTGAAAGAAAACGAATCGAATCTTTAGGCACTCAAATTATTTTTGTCCATATGTCTGATAATGAAACTGCCGAAAAGTACTTTGAAGAATATAAACTTCCGAATACCATTCATGTCAGTGATCCAACTCAGGAATTTTACAAAGCATTCGGTTTGGTAAAAGGAAATTTCCAACAACTCTTTGGTTTACAAACATGGGTACGAGGTTTCAAGCTAAGCAAAGAAGGAATATTACCTCAAAAACAAATCGGTGATGGCTTACAAATGCCTGGTATTTTTCTCATCCATGAAAATAAAATTAAAGAGCATTTTGTTCATCAAGAAATTTCTCAACGTCCTGATTATTTTGCCATGATTAAGTGTTGTGTTTCCTAAAATTGCAAAGCAATTTTAGGAATGTAAAATGTATAATGTAGAATATGACCTAGTTACTTGAGCACGCAACAACGGTCATATTTTAAATTTCAATTTCATTCTTCGTTAAGTGAGCACGTAATAACGATAATATTTTAAATTTTAAATTCAAACCGACCTTAGGAGGTGAGAAAATTATTTTAAATTCGTTTTTCATATTTTCAAAAAAACACTAATGTCATTAATCAATCTAAATGCGCCAGTGTGCATATGAAAAACCGGTACTGAAACCACTTCTTCTAGCTCATTTTTGAAAGCCAATTTTCCTTGAACACTGTTAACGTTTATTCCGAATTCGATTCCAATTCCAAACTCGTCAGTAAGTTGTTTTTTAATTCCTACTACTGGAGTGACTCCTAAGATAAGCAGGTTGTTTTTTTGATTCGTAAACAGTTGGCCCGTTCTTTCAAGACCTTGATCCATTTCTCTTATCCAAGATTCTACAACACCTGGTACAATTCCAATGTTCCAATCTATGCCAGCATAAATCGGAATCTTATTTATTTTTAAATGTTTTGCAAAACCAACACTTCCAATAAAGCTCATCTTAGATTCATAAATAGCTTCAAAATATTTAAAATCTGTTGCCGAATTAAATTCAATTTCTTTGATATCAACTAATTCCTTTCCGACAAAATTTTGACCACTAAAACTGAGTTTATATCTGATGTCTTTTTTAGGATCTACTACTCTATAAATGATATCTATTTCCAAATCCCGGGTACCACCAGCCAAGTGAATCATCTGCGTGGAAACATCAAGTCCCAATTCTCTGCTGGTATTCTTTATATCCTGACCGTGCAAAAAATATCCAATCAAAAGAAAAGTTATAATAACTACTATTTCCTTCATTTGCTTATTCAGTTAAGTGTCTGTACCAAACGACAAAATATTGTTGGAACGTATTATTGTTTTCAAATTAACAGCAGAAAATGGGTATGATACCATTTCTTTTATTGATTAAGTGATCGCCTTGAACAAACATTTGATTATCTTGTTTACTATTTCCAATAAAATTTAAAATTATGAAGTTTGTTTAGTGAGTAATACGAGCTCACGTACTCACGAAACAAGTTCATATTTTTAATTTTAAATTATAGAATTTTAAATTTCCCAATGGTAGGATTACGTTTCTCAGAATATGTTCCAAAAGATGGAGAAGGCACTCCATTCGATCGACTCTTCAAAGTGTTTAAGGAGTTGCTGGTGCACACGTCTGGTGATGTATCAGAAGCATTGAGTTGGTTGACGGAATTAGACAAAGAATACAAATTAACCACCGAGGATTATGGGATCGCGGATTTTATTGAAGACTTGAAAAAGAAAGGATACATCGTCGATCCAAATGATGGACAAAATGGGAATTTCACGATCACAGCGAAAATGGAAATTTCTATTCGTCAACAAGCATTGGAAGATATTTTTGGACAATTAAAAAAATCCAAGAAAGGAAAACATGACACAAAGTTTAGTGGTAAAGGAGATGAATTTACTTCTGATGTTCGTCCTTACGAATTCGGTGACAATATCGAAAATTTAGCGGTTTCTGAATCACTTCGAAACGCACAAATCAATCATGGTATTGATGATTTCAAATTGACAGGAAATGATCTTGAGGTGCATGAGACTTATTATCAAAGTCAGATGTCAACAGTCTTGATGATTGATATTTCGCACTCCATGATTTTGTATGGTGAAGATCGAATTACGCCGGCCAAGAAAGTAGCAATGGCATTGGCAGAATTGATAACAACACGTTACCCAAAAGATACTTTGGATATACTCGTTTTTGGAAATGATGCTTGGCGAATCAACATCAAAGACCTCCCCTACTTACAAGTTGGTCCTTATCACACCAACACAGTTGCCGGTCTGGAATTGGCAATGGATATGTTGAAAAGACGACGCAATCCCAACAAACAAATTTTCATGATTACGGATGGAAAACCGTCTTGTATCAAACGAGGAAAAGAGTATTATAAAAATAGTTTTGGTTTGGATAGGAAAATTGTTAATCGCTGTTTAAATTTAGCTACCCGTTGTCGCAAATCCAACATTCCAATTACAACTTTCATGATTGCGCAAGATCCGCATCTGGTTCGCTTTGTAGATCACTTCACTCGTGCGAATAATGGAAAAGCTTATTACTCTTCTTTGAAAGGCTTGGGTGAGTTTATTTTTCGGGATTATAAGGATAATAAGAAGAAAAGGTGATTGTTTGAGCGGTTTGGATATTTGGATGTTTAGCCACAACTTTTTCAAATAGTAATTCTCATTTCTATTTGAAAGAGCAGTAACTAAATATACCTAAATTCAAATATTTTAAAAATCAATGCATCGCCAACAATCCTTTTATACAAATTGTAGTCTAAAACATTCTTTAACGCCCTTTCCCACACAAGATTCGCCTGCCTATTCGGCAATACACGCAATTAATCGTACTATTGGTACGTTATTTTAGAGGTTATTTACATAAGATCAGTAAGCCAAAATTTCGATGAAACACACAATATTATTTTTTGCTTTATGCTCATTTGCTAATCTGCTCATTGCTCAGGAAGATGCGCTTTCTATCATTCCTAAAGAACCAGAAGCGATCAATAAAAAGCCGATTGATTTGTATGAAGATACTTTAGTGGTTTTGGGAAAATCAATTGTGAATTATCCAATGCAAAAAAAGGTGATTGGTGCAGATACCATTATGATCAATGCATCGCCTGAAGTGCGGGACTCGATTAATTTCTATCGATTTGCAGCATGTAGACAATTTATTCCAACGTTGGTCAATGCGCTTAAAACTAAAAACTCCTTTGACCATCCTTTTTCCAAGTTAAAATCAGTTTCGATTCAATATCCTGCAGATAGTACTTTCCGTATTTTTACTTTTCAATTGAAAGTGAGTGAAAGCGAACATCGATATTTTGGTGCTATTCAAATGAATGAACCAGACCTGAAGTTATTTCCATTAATCGATCGTGCAGATGATGTTGATGAACCTATCTATGATGTATTGGATGAAAAAAATTGGTTCGGGTGCCTAGTCTATAATTTGAAACAAATCGGTAATAAAAAGAATCGTAAATATCTACTTTTTGGTTTTGATGGAATGGATGAAAATATCAATAGAAAGTTGGTAGATGTCCTACATTTTGAAGATGGGAAACCGAAATTTGGTGCTTCTGTTTTTACAAAAAATGGTGATGTCAGAGCTGCGAGTACGATGTCGAGATTTATATTGGATTATTCTGATCAAGGATCAATTACTTGTAATTATGATGAATCACTAGGACTTATCATTTTTGATCATTTAGAATTGGTCAGTGGTACCAACGGCAAACCTGTGTATATTTCTGATGGCACTTATGAAGGCTATGAAATCAAGAAAGATATATTGGTTTATAAAGAGAAGTTATTTGACCATAAATATGAGTTGAATGAGCCTCCCCGACCACAACCGATTTTGGATAATAAGAAGAAGGATTTGTTTGGGAATTAGCGCTGAGCATAGCTCGAATTTAAACTTGAAAATGTAAAATTTAAAATAGACGCCCAATATGTGTGCTCACGTGTGCATACATATTGGGCGTCCTATTTTAATTTATAATCCTGAAAGAAGCGCAATCAAAGCCTTCTCCAGCGCAATAGTTTTGGGTAATACAAGAAAGATTTGTTTTATACAAATTGTAGTCTAAAAGTGCGGATATATTTGGAAGGAAAATTTTTCGAGATCAAGGCAGAAAACGTAGACATAGCCTTAGTTACGGCGAGCCTGCCTGACTGCGCCAAGCAGACAGGGCTTTCTAACGAAGA
>CALFWW010000188.1 GCA_937928575.1 uncultured Saprospiraceae bacterium
ATGCTAAAAAAATCACCCACCAGCCAAAGCCTTCTCGAACTCCTCCGTAGCCTTTTCCCAGACTTCCATGATTTTATCCAACGCCTCTTTTTCCACTTTTAATTGCTTCATCGTTTCTGTAGATTCTGGACTTTTATAAAATTCAGGGTCCATCATCTTATCTTCCAGAGCTTTAATTTTGTCCTCTTGTTGTTGGACTTTTCTTTCTGCATTATCGATGGCACGTTGATATTTCTTGCGTTCATTGTGAGACAACTCAGGTTTGGCATTTGCTTTTTCTTGGGCTTTCTTTTCTTTTTTAGCAGACAACTCCACTTGACGCATATTGGTTACGTCTCTCTTGGACATGAAGTAGTCGATATCTCCAAGATGCGTATGCAATTTTTTATCTCGGAATTCTATTGTTTTATCTGTTAGTTCACGGAGGAATTGTCGATCGTGAGAAACCACAATTAAAGTCCCATCATATTCCTTGATTGCTTGCTTCAACACTTCCTTCGATAACATGTCCAAGTGATTGGTAGGCTCATCCAGCACCAATAAATTGACAGGACGTAAAAGGAGCACTGCCAATGCCAATCGTGCTTTTTCACCTCCAGACAAAACCGATACTTTCTTGTCTACATCTTCACCAGTAAAGAGGAATGCACCCAAGATGTTTCGAAGTTTAGTTCGCATTTCAGGTGGAGCTGCATTTTCCATCGTTTCCAATAAAGTAGAATCTTTATGCATACTGTCAGATTGATTCTGCGCATAATATCCTACTTCCACATTGTGACCTAAAGCAACTTCTCCTCCGCTGGACTTCAATTCATCTACTATGATTTTCGCCAATGTTGTTTTCCCTTGCCCATTTTGTCCAACAAACGATACCCGATCTTGTCTGTTTAATGTCAAATCAATTCCATCCAAGACCAGCAAATCACCATATTGTTTAACAATTTTCTTGGCATCCACAACTACATCTCCGGACCGAGGAGACTTTGGAAAACGAATATTCATAGACTTGATATCCTCGTCATCCATCGTGATTCGTTCCATCTTATCAAGTTGCTTTTGCATGGATTGCGCCATTTTCGTTTTATTAGCTTTTGCCATAAACCTTGAAATGGTTCGTTCCTTTTCCGCGATTACTTTTTGTTGATTTTTTACTGCCGATGCGGTTTTTTCTTTCCGTTCAGCTCTTAAAGCGATGTACTTACTGTAGGGTGCTTTGTAATCGTATACTTTTCCCAACTCAATTTCTACGGTACGAGTTGTGGTATTATCCAGAAATTGTTGATCGTGAGAAATGGTGATAACTGCACCCGGATAATTTTTCAAATATCCTTCCAACCAAATAATAGATTCAATATCCAAGTGATTGGTAGGTTCATCCAGTAATAAATAATCTGGTTTTCCTAACAACATTTTTGCTAATTCTACTCTCATTTGCCATCCACCACTAAATTCTTCTGTCAACCTTTCAAAATCGCTATTTTTAAAACCGAGTCCTTTTAAAACTTTTTCTGTTTCGGCTCTCATTTTGTCCGCTCCCATCAACTGCAGCCTAGTTTCAGCATTGGTTAATTCATCGATAATTTTAGCATAAGAAGGATGCTCGTAATCTTCGCGAACTTCTAATTCTTTGGTAATGGCTTTAATTCTATTTTGGAGTTCTTTTACTTCAGCAAATGCGACCATCGCTTCATCGATAATTGCTTTTCCTTGTGGGACCTCTAATTCCTGATGCAAAAATGCCATTTTACATTCAGTTGGTTTGGAAATATTCCCTCCGTGAGGCGTGCTATATCCAGAAAGGATTTTAAGCATGGTAGATTTCCCTGCACCATTACGACCAACCAAACCAATTTTATCCTTTGGTTTGATCACAAGGTTGACATTATTCAAGAGCTCTCGGTCTCCGTACTTCACATATATATTAGATGCTGTAATCATGGTGCAAAAGTAGGTTTTTTTTCCTTTTGCTTCCACTCCTTTTTTGGTAAGAATTAAAGACGGTAAATGATGCGATAAACCACAAACGAAATCATCAGAAGTAACACTATAAAAAACGCTACAATTAAACCACCGTCTTTTTGGGCTGAACCGAAATGATATAATTTGTATAGAAAAGAACCTATCAGTCCTATTAGTAGTACGATGCCGAATATTTGTTTGAAATGTTTCATTAGGAATAAACTATAAATAAAATGGCAAGTTCACTATTTTTGGGTTCACTTCCAAGATTGAATAAAGTTAACAGTTAAAAAGACGACGATTCATGGCTTTACCTAACAATTATTTTTCCACTTTATCTGCGATGGGTTTTGTTATCTGCTTGCCTGGCGGAATTTTATTTATATTTTTTAGACTCCTATTGAATCCGTTTTTAAATCGTACGATCGCAGATTGGCTAGGTATAATAGGATTTTTTCTAATTTTCTTTGGTGGGATTTTTTTCATTTTACATTTCATTTTTAAAATTCTAGAGAAGGGAAATGATGAAAGGCATAATGATATTTTGGACGAGGAATTGACTAAATAGTTTGCAAGTTTACGAAGCTTCTGAGGTGTCAACTCAAGGTTTATTAATTTTTTTTGAGTTAAAATAAAATGATCGATACAAAACTTACTTCACTTTTGTTAGTAGTTGCAATGCTCTGTTGTTGCAAGTCTTCCGCTCCTGATTATTATCAAATTGCCAAAACCTTAAATATCGAAATGGAAGATGCTTTCAAAAAGGCAGACATGAAAAAAATAGCTAGTATTTATGCTGATGACGGGTATTTATTGTCACTAGATCGAACAACAATCCATGGAAGAGCGGCAATTGATGCGTATTGGGAAAGATGGCATACGCCGATTAATTGGGACTTAGATGTCATTGAGGTAAGTAAAAATGAACAAGATATTTACGAGAGTGATTATTGGAAAAAAATGCCGAAGAAACCAAAGCATTGGAAAGAAGAAGTAATTGAAATTGGGAATGCGGATGTTTTTTATCAATTAGGACATTCCAAAATAGAATATGAAAGTGATGATGGAATGCATCGAACCTATGAAGTTGATTTTATAATTGTGTGGAAGAAGGAAGTAGATGGAAACTACAAAATTTGGATTGATACATGTGTTTAAGAGTTAAATTTTGTTTTTTATAACAATTTATTTGTAATTTGGACCAACAAATTATATTAATTAAATCCCGTTGTTATGAAATTAAACATTACCAACCTCAATTCCCTATCACCGATACTAATTCTTTCATTACTTTTTTCATCGCAAATTTTAATTGCCCAGTCTGTATTAGTCAATGGTACGGTCCGTGCACCTGATGGTGCCCTGATTTCAAATGTAGAAATCGCTCCTGATATTTTTACCGATGATTTGGGTTACTACGAGTTTACAGTAGAATCTGAATTCTTAATGCAACCGCACAAAGTGATTGATGATTCCGTTCTTGATTGTTTTAG
Organism: uncultured Saprospiraceae bacterium; assembly: GCA_937928575.1. Lineage (GTDB taxonomy): Bacteria > Bacteroidota > Bacteroidia > Chitinophagales > Saprospiraceae > CALDGQ01. Next base: position 3,453 of record CALFWW010000188.1, read on the forward strand.
TCAAAATGATTTGGAACAATTTCAATTATTTACTTTTGGATCAAACATTCCTGACTTCTACGATCAATTGGTCATGGATATTAATAATAGCAATCAAGGCACCACTATTGATTTTGTGATTTTGACCCAAGCAATTGAAGCATCTATGCTATCGCCTCAATTTCAATGGTACTTATTTACGCAGGAATCTTTTGATAACAATCCGGACGCGAATTCTGGTGGGGCACTAGTTTCATCATATTTAGTCAACGATTTTAACCAGCAGGAAATTACAGTTAATTGGATTGCATTTTTAGAAGGAAACGTAGATGGAGACTATAGCTGCACACCTGTTTCTGTAGAACCAGCTATTTTAGAAACAGCTGTTTCTTTATTTCCCAATCCAGTTCATTCCTATCTGAACATCGATTTGCCAAATGCTATTGAAGCAGAAATAACTGTATTCAATATTTTGGGTAAACAAGTGAAACAAAGTCAGATTATCTCTAATTCGAGTGAAATCAATTTTTCCAATTTGGTTAATGGTATTTATTTTTTGGAAGTAAACATTGGTCGCCAACAACGAACATTTAAAGTTGTAAAGGAATAAATTACAATAAAAAAAGCGGATTTTGATTATTCTCAGAATCCGCTTATTTTATTTTTAATCTTTATAGAATGGTTTTGAATTAGAATATTCCAAACCTTCAAAATGAAAATAATAGACCCCACTGGCAATATGCTTCACCTCAAATGGAATATGATTAATTCCCTCATTCAGAATGACTCTTTGATAACGAATTAATCGACCCGCCGCATCAAATAATCGAATATCCATCGGATTATTACCACTTCCACTAGACATTGTTATATTAATATCTTTTTGAGCCCACACTGGGTTTGGATATAATTCAAATAATATAATATCTTCTTCATTGCAATTGGCATGTACATTAATGACATCCGAGTAATCAAATTGCCCATCTCGATCCACCATTTTCAATCGATAATAATAATCTCCATTCTCAACCTCATAATCTTTAAAAAAGTATGCCCGAATTCCTAATTGGGAATAAACTGGATCTATGAGTTCTATGGGTTGATAAACACTGCCATTATCGCTTCGTTCTAATTCATAATGGCTAAAATTAGTTTCATTTGCGGATCGCCACTCAATTGTAATGGCACAATCATTCGCGTTTCCTGTGAATTGAATTAAGTCTAGTGGTGTCGGACAAAAAGTTGGATCAACAGAAAATTGAACTTCCGCATCTGCTTTACAACCATTTATTGTTTTTGTGAAAGTAGCATAGTAAATGTCCCCATCCACTACATCTACCACTACTGGAACTGAAACCAATGGGGTGGTTCTTGCAGCGTCTTCGTACCAAATGAAAGTTCCGGATTCTGTCGTCAATTCTGCTTCGAAATCGTTCAATGAAATATTTGTTACATCATCTGAACAAATTTCTGCCAAGTGAATTTCTTTGACAGTTGGTTTCGGCAAAATATCCAAATCTAAGTTTACGATGCTATCACAACCTGCTGTTGTTGTCAATAATTGCTGATAAAAACCAGTTGTCGTGTAAGCATTTGTTCCAATAAAGACCGTGTCATTTTCACAAATCACTTCTGTTAAGTTCTCAACAACTGTTACATAGTTCACCGTAACAATACTTTCGCATGTAGCGGTTGAGCCATTAATATCTGTGATGGTTAACATTACCTTATTTACTCCTTCATTTTGACAATTGAAACTTATAATATCCAATACTCTATTTTCAATTTCACAATTGTCATAGCTGCCATTGTCTACATCATCCGGCGTAAGGATAATCGTTTCACCATTCATGACATCAAGTGTTAAATCTTGACAAATTGCAATTGGTAATTCTGTATCCTCAACAACAATACTTTGATTAATAAATGCGGTATTCCCACAAGCGTCTTCAATTTCATAGGATCTGGATATCGTCAGTGGATTTCCAGGAGCTCCTGTTCCACCATTATATACATCTTCGATAAATGTAGCGGGAATTGTTCCGTTGCAATTATCTGAGAGATTTGTTATTAGTAGAATATCCGGATCAGGGATGGCAGTCGTACATTCAACATTTATAGTGTTCAATGGATCGGCAATTGGTGCAACGTTATCTTCAATTGAAATCGTTTGAGTGATAGTTGAAGTATTGCTACACCCATCCTCGAGCTGATAAGTTCGAGTAACACTTCCACTACATCCCGGATCTGCGGAATCGGAAACGAAAGTTACGGTGACTGCTCCATTGCAATTATCTGTTGTGCCAGTTACCTCATTTATATCAGCAGTTGGAATTTCATCATAACATGCGAATGGTCCAAGTGCAGGGAGTGGATCGGCAGTTGGTGCAACGTTATCTTCAATTGAAATCGTTTGAGTAATGGTTGAAGTATTGTTACACTCATCTTCTAACTGATAAGTTCGAGTAACACTTCCACTGCATCCCGGATCTGCGGAATCGGAAACAAAAGTTACGGTGACTGCTCCATTGCAATTATCTGTTGTACCAGTTACCTCATTTATATCAGCAGTTGGAATATCTGCATAACAGGCGAATGGTCCTAGCACAGGAAGTGGATCGGCAGTTGGTGCAATGTTATCTTCAATTGAAATCGTTTGAGTGATAGTTGAAGTATTGCTACACCCATCTTCTAACTGATAAGTTCGAGTAACACTTCCACTACATCCTGGATTTGCTGAATCGGAAACAAAAGTTACGGTGACTGCTCCAGTGCAATTATCTGTTGTGCCAGTTACCTCATTTATATCTGCAGTTGGTACATCAGCATAACAGGCGAATGGTCCGAGCGCAGGAAGTGGATCGGCAGTTGGTGGTAAATTATCCTCAACTATAATTACTTGAACACAAGTAGTGATATTGTTACAATTATCTTGTAAACTCCATGTTCTTCTTATAATGGCTTCGCCAAAACAAGGATTGTGAAGTTGTTTATCATCACTATATATTGCTTGGCTTGCTGTATTATCACATCCTACAACTTCGTCAATTACATCCCCAGTTAGAGTTAAATCTGTTTCTGATTGTTCACATGAGATTGTTACATCCGCTGGGCAAGTAAAGGAAGGGGAAATATTATTATTTAAAATTATCGTTTGAGTGATGGTTGAAGTATTGCTACATCCATCTTCGAGCTGATAAGTTCGAGTAACACTTCCACTGCATCCCGGATCTGCTGAATCGGAAACAAAAGTTACGGTGACTGCACCAGTGCAATTATCTGTTGTACCAGTTACCTCATTTATATCAGCAGTTGGAATATCATCATAACAGGCGAATGGTCCTAGCGCAGGAAGTGGATCGGCAGTTGGTGCAATGTTATCTTCAATTGAAATCGTTTGGGTGATGGTTGAAGTATTGGAACATCCATCCTCTAACTGATAAGTTCGAGTAACACTTCCACTGCATCCCGGATCTGCTGAATCGGAAACAAAAGTTACGGTGACTGCGCCATTGCAATTATCTGTTGTACCAGTTACCTCATTTATATCGGCTGCTGGTATATCATCATAACAGGCGAATGGTCCTAGCGCAGGAAGTGGATCGGCAGTTGGTGCAATGTTATCTTCTATTGAAATCGTTTGAGTGATGGTTGAAGTATTGGAACACTCATCTTCGAGCTGATAAGTTCGAGTAACACTTCCACTGCATCCCGGATCTGCGGAATCGGAAACAAAAGTTACGGTGACAGCACCATTACAATTATCTGTTGTTCCAGTTACGACATTTATATCAGCAGTTGGAATATCTGCATAACATGCGAATGGTCCAAGCGCAGGAAGTGGATCGGCAGTTGGTGCAACGTTATCTTCAATTGAAATCGTTTGAGTGATGGTTGAAGTATTGCTGCACCCATCTTCGAGTTGATAAGTTCGAGTAACACTTCCACTGCATCCCGGATCTGCGGAATCGGAAACGAAAGTTACGTTAACTGCACCAGTGCAATTATCTGTTGTACCAGTTACCTCATTTATATCGGCAGTTGGAATATCATCATAACAGGCGAATGGTCCTAGCGCAGGAAGTGGATCGGCAGTTGGTGCAACGTTATCTTCAATTGAAATCGTTTGGGTGATGGTTGAAGTATTGCTACATCCATCTTCTAACTGATAAGTTCGAGTAACACTTCCACTACAACCTGGATCTGCTGAATCGGAAACGAAAGTTACGTTAACTGCACCAGTGCAATTATCTGTTGTACCAGTTACCTCATTTATATCGGCAGTTGGTATATCATCATAACAGGCGAATGGTCCTAGCGCAGGAAGCGGATCGGCAGTTGGTGCAACGTTATCTTCAATTGAAATCGTTTGAGTTACGTTATTTGTGTTTCCACAATCATCTTGCAATTGATAAGTTCGAGTAACTATTCCTGAACAACCAGGATCGGTCGAATCGGAAACGAAAGTTACATTCACTAGTGCGCCACAATTATCAGATTCACCCACCACATCATTTATATCAGGTGCTGGAATATCTGCATAACAACCAAATGGTCCTATTGAAGGTAAAGTCGGTGCAGTTGGTGCAATGTTATCATTGATAGGAATGAGCTGAATGATATCTGCATAATTATTACATTGGTCAGTGAGTCTATAGATTCTTGTAACATTCCAATTACAACCAGGATCTGGTGAATCAGAAACATGGCTTACCGTTACGGGACCACCACAGTTGTCTATTTCTCCAGTTACTAAATTAATATTTGGCGTAGGTAGGTCTTCATAACAAGCAAAAGGTCCTAAATTAGGAAGTGGATCGGCAGTTGGTGGAAGATCATCTTTTATCTCTATACTTTGAGTGATATCAGAAGTGTTCCCAGATTCATCCTCTAATTGATAAGTTCTTGTAACAATACCAACACAACCTGGATCAGAAGTGTCGGAGATGTAAGTTACGATTACTGTGCCATTACAATTATCTGTTTCCCCAACCACATCTAAAATATTAGGTGCTGGAATTTCTGAGAAGCACTTTATGTTACTGATGATTGGCATTGTCTCTGCTGTTGGTGCTTCACTATCTTTTACAACCTTTATTTCATGAGTTTCTGCTTCACCATAAGCGAAATTGGATGGACTACAAGGATCATCTGGCGCTACATTGTACTGCATTACAATTCTAATGTTATAATTCCCGGATAGTGTTCCATTTGGAATTGGGATACTAGAAGATATACTGCAATTTGTCCCTGTTCCTGCAATTGTACAAGATCCAAAGTTAACCATTGTTTCAAAAATATCATCCTGGTCAAAATCCACCCACCCAACTGCATATTCTACATCATTTGCAAAAGACCCATCTATGTCAATGGTAATATCTGAATCATTTCCACAACTGGATGCTGTGATCGTTACATTTTCGATGGTCTCATAGACGGTTGCATTGGTTTGAACTGGTTCTGGGCAAACAGGCATGACGGATAACATAAAATCATTAGGCCCAAGTGTCACTGTAGGTTCTGGGCATGTAAAATTGGCAACAGCGAAGAAATCAATATAAAAATCGATCCCTCCTCGTAGTGCTACAATATCGAAAGAATTGTAAGACATATCTGTACTGATAGCACTCCCGATTAAATTTCTGTTATCATCATAAAAAGCAGTTGACAAATTATTAGTCGTTGCACTGCATCGATTCAATTCTGTTCGATACCAAAAGTCTTGTGGTTGATTCACATCTATTTGAACGGCATTGCTTCCGACACCATTCTTTCTTCTTTCAGTTCCGAACTTATTAACGCCATTGGTTTCAGCCAATCTTCGAACACCATATCCATTAAAAGAAGTGCTTTCTATGCTATATCTATTCCATGCACATCCAGTGACAGTGTCAGCTATTCGTGTTTCTCTTGTTATAAGTTTGAACTCGCTAAGATTCTGCCCTAGACTTTTCCATCCACCTGATGGGTCACAATTAGTAGCTTTTTTTAGTGTCGAAATTCGCTCTGATACAAAAGTCGTTGTATCAAATTCAGCTACTCCATTGTTGTAATCGTTCCAGCCAACGTTATACCTGAAATCATCGTAAAAAACAAAAGTTGAATTTGGATTACTCGCTAACGGAGAGGCGATATTATCAAAGTACATGAAAATTTCTGTGTTTGAATTAGCATTCAAATGCGGAATTTTAACCCAAAAAATAGCGTTGGTTCCAAATTTACCTTCCATCCAAAAATCTAATAAGGTAACTCCATCACTCTGCGTAAACCGGATATCTGAAAAATTTCCGCTCATACCAGGTTCATTCGCGACATCGATTCTCACTTGATAATCGGTAAGTTGTACACCAGAATTTTCTTGAATAGATATAGATTTCCTGTTACCCCATGGATCTAGCCATTGTTCAGGAGTTGCTGTAGTAGAGATTTCTTTCTCGTTCACATCAGTAGACTGATTGATTTTAATGTAGGAGGAGAAATTAAAAAATGAACTTGGAATTGAGAAAAAAAGAATAAAAATGACTGAGAAGAAATTTCTCATAAATTTTTTAACCTTGATTTTATAACATGCTTTACAAAATATCCAACAAAAATATCGCGGCTATTTGATATGTATATTTCAATTACTGTACCGTGCAAGGAATTTCAAATCAAGTACATCCTGAATATGTAACAAGCAAAATATCTTGCGATTGAGCAAATTCAAGAAGTGAAAAAGTAATGAGTACGGCTTTTGAGAGAAGTACGAGGTTAATTAGCTAGCTATAAGCATGAAATCTATTTTGAATTTACGTCATATGATATATTCACGGTTGGTGACATTATTAATCTCGTGACAGAAAAAAGAAGTGTAATTTATTAGTAAAAATATTATAAAGTTATAATGGCAGCGCCTATTCCCGCTGCTATCGCTGCTAATTTCTTGATTGGAATTTTGTGTTGATGGGTACTGTCTTGTTCAAATAATATAGTAGTCGCAATATGTAGAAATGAGCCAACAACAATGGCAGTAAGAATATTCATAATATGTGGATCAACTTTGCCGCTTACAAAATATTGAGCAGTTCCAGCTCCGAGCGGAGACATACTTGCGAATAAGAATAAGCACCCAATTACGACGGCTTTACTAAATCCTGACAACATCAACAATAAAGCTAGAGCAAAGGCTGCAGGAATTTTATGCATAATGATGCCATATAATAAAAAATTACCTCCATCTCCATGATCATGACTATGTGTATGAACATGTGCATGTAATTCTTCATACCCGGAAAGTGGCAATCCTTCCATGAAAGCATGAATACAAAGACCTAGCATTACTTGAATCGCAAAATTTCGTTTTCCATGTTCATGCACATGTATATGTCCATGTTCAATACCTGAAGAAAGTTGTTCCAACAATAATTGCACGAAAAAACCACAAAGCACCCATAATCCAATTGTATGGGAATGATTGGCGAACACTGTTGGCATCAAATGCAAAACACTAATACCCATAATGTATGCTCCTGTAAAAGCAAGTACAATTTGCAGAACTTCCTTATTGTTCTTTTTTAAAAACAATGCAACTCCTCCTCCTATCAAGACGGATAAAAACAATATTGCGTATTCCCAAATTTCCATTTATGCGTTTTCTGTAAAGTATTGAGGTAATTGATTAAAGCGGGTCATTTGATAGAACTTTGTAGTTAAAAAACCAAGTAGGATACCCACTATCGACCCAGCCAGTATATCCATGGGGTAATGCACTCCCACATAAATTTGTCCAAAAGCAATAGATGCTGCCCAGAGAAAAAGTGGAATTCTTATCCATTTGAAAAACGGTCCTATAATCATCACTAAAAAAGTCGCTAATGCAAAATGATTCGTTGCGTGGGATGAAGTAAAACTGTATCCTCCACCACAATGCACACGTAATTCCATTTCTGGAGCGATATGTACTGTATTACATGGACGATCCCGTTTTACAGATTTCTTGATGACTTTGCTGCTGACAAAATCAGAAACACCGATTGTCAAAAATACACCCATCAAAACATATAAGCCTGCTTTCTTAAAATTGATTAGGAGAAAAGAAATAAGGAAAACATATAATGGCACCCATAAGAACTTACTTCTCCAATACGGCATAATCGCATCAAAAAAAGAATTACTCATTCCACTATTGATTAGATGAAATAATTGTTCATCAAATTGGATTAGTTCACTCATTTAGAACCTACTATTATTAACCGATTGGATGAACTTGGTTTAAACTTATTCATCTGATAATCACCGTATACTGCGTCCATTTTCAAACCAGCTTTTTTAAATAATTTATTGAAATGCTTCTTTTCAAATGCACTGACACGTTCCTGAAATTTATACTTTTTTTCCTGATCTTTAAATGATATATTTTTAATAATAAACCCATCCTCAACTTTTCTTGTCAAATTAAATTTGATGCCCTTGACTGTCTTGGTTTCGCGAGCTTTTAGTTCCTTAACTACTTTTTTAGCATTAAAATAATCAAGTACGAACGTACCTTTTTTGTTCAATCCAACGGCCACATTTTTCAACGCATCCACATTGTCTTTTTCAGTTTCAAAATACCCAAAACTAGTGAACATATTAAAAATGTAATCGAAATAATTGGAGCGAAAAGGATAGCGCATATCGTGTGAAAAAAATGTCAAATTATCTTGCTCATACCGTCTTGCACTTTTGATACTTTTTTTTGAGAGATCCAACCCCGTAACATCATATCCCAATCCAGCCAAGTATTTTGCATGCCTTCCTTTCCCACAAGCCAAATCAAGAATTTTACTATTATTTTTTGGTTTTAAGGCTCCTACTAAATTATCAATAAATGCTTCGGCTTCTTTTGTATCTCGATTTTGATAAAGTACATGATAATATTTGGAATCAAACCATTCTCCAAACCATTCATTTTTCGCCATAATTTTTTCTTCTAATTATTGTGCGCAAATATAGTGATATATCTTTTTGTTGTTACATTCGCATTTTCTAATTGTGAGGGAAACTTTTATATTAAATAAAAGGTTTATATTTGTAAATCACATACATAACCTTTAAAAACTAGATAACTTGACACTAATCAAATCGATCTCAGGAATCAGAGGAACTATTGGTGGTACAAAGGGAACCAATCTAACACCGATAGATATTGTAGAATGTACTGCTGGATATGGCAAGTGGATTAAAAAAACTTCCGAAAACGCAAAAGTCGTAATCGGAAGGGATGCCCGTATCTCAGGTGAAATTGTGAATAATCTCGTCGTTAGCACTTTGCGATCTTTGGGAATTAATGTAATTGACTTGGGATTGTCCACTACACCAACTGTTGAAATGGCCGTTACGATGGAAGGTGCTACTGGTGGAATCATTTTGACTGCAAGCCACAACCCGAAAGAATGGAATGCATTAAAATTATTAAATGCAAAAGGTGAATTTATTTCTGCAGCAGATGGAAATGAAATTATTGAGATTATTGAAGAAGGAGAAATAGCATTTTCTCAAGTGGATAATTTAGGAACCTACAACTTCATAGATGATTATATAGAACGTCACTGCAATGCGGTTTTGGCATTAGAATTAGTGGATGTTGAAGCTATTAAAGCTAGAAAATTTAAAATTACTGTTGATCCTGTAAACTCAACTGGTACTCTGGCTGTTCCTGCTTTGTTGGAAAAATTGGGTTGTGAGGTCAAATTAATCAATGGAGATGTCACCGGTGAATTTGCGCACAATCCTGAACCACTTCCTGCACATTTGAGACAATTAAGTACAGCTGTTTTGGAAAATAAATCAGATTTAGGAATCGCCGTTGATCCTGATGTAGATCGCTTGGCATTGGTTTGTGATGATGGTGAAATGTTTGGTGAGGAATATACGTTAGTCGCTGTCGCAGATTATGTGTTGCAAAATAAAGTTGGAAATACCGTTTCAAATTTATCCTCAAGTAGAGCTTTAAGTGATATAACAACAAAAAGAGGTGGAAAATATTTTGCATCTGCAGTTGGTGAAGTAAATGTTGTTAATATGATGAAGGCTCAAAATGCAGTCATTGGTGGGGAAGGAAATGGTGGAATTATCTATCCTGAATTGCATTATGGGCGAGACGCTTTGGTTGGTATTGCATTGATTTTAAGTTATCTGGCAAAATATGGAAAATCTATTTCATTGTTGAAGCAAACCTATCCTAGTTATACGATTGTCAAAAATAAAATTCCCCTATCAAAAGATTTAGACGTTGATAATTTACTTGTGAAATTGAAGGAAAAGTATAGCAACGAAAGAATTAATACCATAGATGGGTTAAAAATTGACTTCGAAGAATATTGGATACATTTGAGAAAATCTAATACGGAACCAATTTTGAGAGTTTATGCAGAAAGTTCCTCTCCAAGAACAGCAGAAAACTTAATTAGTAAGATAATGAGTGATATAAAAGACCTTCAAAATTCGGTGTCTGTCTAGAATATTTGATGTACCTTTATTTCAATTCTATCAACTAAACATTACACTGAATTGATATGAGAGTTTATTTCGACAACGCCGCCACCACTCCACTCTGTGAAGAAGCTATAGAAACAATGACTACGCTTATGCGAGCGTACCACGGAAATCCATCTTCTATCCATGCATGTGGAAGAAAAGTTCGATCCTCAATAGAACAAGCACGTAAAAATATCGCCAACTTGATTGGTGCTTCAATCGGTGAAATATTTTTTACATCGGGTGGAACAGAGGCCAATAATATGGCTTTGAATTGCTCAGTACGTGATCTTGGTGTTACAAGAATTATCACTTCTCCTATTGAGCATCATTGCATCCTTCACTGTACCGATAAATTGGAGGATCAGGGTGTCGAAGTTGTGTTGGTCAATATTGACAAACAAGGACATTTTGACTATGATCATCTTGAAAGTTTATTGGTGGATAAGCGTAAAAAAACACTCGTTTCATTAATGCATGCCAACAATGAAATAGGGACCGTATCTGACATGCAACGGATCTCACAACTTTGCGAATTATACGAAGCCTATTATCACTCCGATACCGTCCAAACAATAGGTCATTTCCCAATAGATGTCTCCAAAACAAAGATAAGTTTTTTATCTGGCGGTGCACACAAATTTCATGGTCCTAAAGGAGTAGGTTTTGTATATATCAACGGTGATAACATGGTGAAGCCGATGATCTTTGGTGGTGGACAGGAAAGAAATATGAGAGCCGGTACAGAAAATGTCTATGGAATAGCTGGTATGTCAAAAGCACTAGAATTAGCTTGTGGAGAAATGGAGGAACGTCGCAAACACATCAATGATATTCGCTCTTATCTAAAAAATTCCCTCTCTGAAAATTTTGAAGATATTCAATTCAATGGAGATGCGGATGGAGCATTTCTATATACGGTTTTAAGTGTCTCCTTCCCTCCTTCTGACAAATCCGACATGCTTTTATTGAATTTAGATATTCACGGAATCAGTTGTTCTGGTGGTAGTGCTTGTAGCTCTGGTGCTGAAGCAGGTTCACACGTGCAAAAAGCATTAGAATCCGACCCGAAAAGGAAGAATATTCGTTTTTCATTTTCTCATTTTAATACAAAAGCGGAAGTGGATTATCTGATGGAAAAATTGGCGACTATCATTCCTGCTCATGTAGAACGTGTTTAAATACTTGTGTTGGGGACTTACTAGACTTTTTAATGGATTATCGTTGAATTTATTAGCCACCAACTCCAACAATATATTGACAAATTGAATCTATCGGCTGGTATTTATTTCGTCAGGTGTAATCGAGGAGAAAACCACTACCCTGCTAAAAAATATTTGTTCAGTAGTTGTTTACGTTGAAATACGTTTTAGAATTGAAGCGCTATTAAAAATTCCATTTTCGAAAATTATAAAGTCTGTATTATTCCCAATTTTCAAATTCACCTTACCAGTGTATTGTAAATCATCAAATGCAATTGGCCAACAATAGTTTTTCAATTGTTTATTTATCAAAATCAATATTCCTTTTGGACGCAATTCAATAAATCCAAATTGCGTTTCTGCGACTTGATTGCTGTACTCCTCCAACGCCGAACTAAATTCAATAATATTCATTCGCTTCGAACCAATTCCACCCATTTTTAATCGCTGCAAAAAAGGAAATGGCTTCCCTACTGCCTTGTTGATCAAAAAAGTTGTTTGAGGATTGGTATAGGTAGTGTTATATATCACAATTGTAAAAGTTCAATTTGTTTAATCCTAGTTAACACAAATAAGAAACAGATTTGTTTAATAATGAGATCAGATCTTCATTAATAAATCTCAAATTCCCCTTAGCAGCATACGCGTAAATGTATACTCTACAAATAGGAATTGTGAGATATTCCATATATTCGTGTAAAGCTTCAACCTAAGATTGGTTGGGATTGATCTGTAAATAAAATAGAATAGAGATTTGGCAGGAAACACATTTGGAACACTTTTCAAGATTACCACTTTTGGTGAGTCACATGGCAAAGCAATTGGCGTTATTATAGATGGATGTCCTGCTGGGTTGAAGATTGATACTGATTTTATTCAATCAGAAATGGATAGAAGAAAACCAGGTCAATCTGCCATCGTAACGCAAAGAAAAGAAGGAGATAAAACAGAAATTTTGTCTGGTGTTTTTGAAGGAGTTACCACTGGTACGCCCATCATGATGTTGATTCAGAATCAAGATGCCAGATCGAAAGATTATTCTCATATTGCGACCAAATATCGTCCTTCACATGCTGATTTTACCTATCAAGAAAAATATGGAATCAGAGATTATCGTGGAGGCGGTCGATCTTCTGCTCGCGAAACAGCTGCCAGAGTTGCAGCAGGTGCGATTGCAAAACTATTGTTAGGATATCATGGTATTTATATAGATGCATATGTGAGTCAAGTTGGTGCAATTGCAATGCCACCCCTTCCCCATTCTATTGAGATTGATAATATCGAAAAAACAATGGTCCGTTGCCCGGATTTAGTATTGGCAGAAAAGATGATTACTCATATTAAGGAGATCAAAAAACAAGGGGACACGATTGGTGGTGCAGTTAGTGCAATTATTCAAGGATGTCCAATTGGATTGGGAGAACCTGTCTTTGATAAATTACATGCTGCTTTAGGAAGAGCAATGTTATCTATCAATGCCTGCAAGGGTTTTGAGTACGGAAGTGGTTTTGCTGGAGTTACGATGAAAGGCTCTGAACACAATGATGCTTTTTATAAAGAAGGAACTGATATCAAAACCACTACGAATTTTTCAGGAGGAATTCAAGGTGGTATTTCTAATGGAATGCCGATCTATTTTAGATGTGCTTTTAAACCTGTTGCGACGATCATACCAGATCAAACTTCTGTCGACCAAGAAGGAAATGAAGTGACTGTCAAAGGAAAGGGAAGACATGACCCTTGCGTGGTCCCTCGCGCTGTACCGATTGTGGAAGCAATGGCGGCATTGGTGATGGCGGATTTTTTGTTGCTAAATAAAAGTACCCAATTGATTAATAATTCTTAAAACTACTATTCTCGATAATCTTTAAAATTACCATCACGTTTCTGCATACTTGAAAAAACAGCTTCTACCTGATTGTGTTCCATCAACAATTCTTCTTGTTCTGCCGATTCTAACAACATACCTTCGGCAGGATTCAAATATGGAGCTGCATTTAAAACCTTTTTTGCTTTCACAATCGCACTTGGACTTTTAGACGCAATTTCTGTTGCCAATTTCATCGCATCCGCATGTGGATTGGAGGAAATGTGTGTCGCAAAACCGTATTCAACAGCTTGTTCGCCAGAAAAAACGCGATTGGTGTAAGTCAACTCTCTAATGATGTCGTCTCTCACCGAATGCCTCATCAAAACAGTGCCCGCCATATCTGGGAATATCCCCCATTTCATTTCCATGATACTCAGTTTAGCATCTGCAGTGATGTATTTAATGTCCGCACCTAACATAATCTGCAGACCACCACCAAAGCAAACCCCATGCACCGCTGCGACTACAGGAATTGACATCTCCCGCCATTGCCAGGCCACCTTTTGCCATTTGTTGGCGATCCCGTGAGTACGTGGTTTTAATTTTGCTTTTGATATATTATTCGGATTGCTGATGTCGAAATTTGCTAAATCAATTCCAGCACAAAAGGATTTCCCTTCACCTGATAATACGATACATCTAATTGATGGATTGGCATTCAGTTCTTCACCCGCTTTGATGATTCCTTGAAACATATCTTCATCTATTGCATTCATCTTTTCAGGACGACTGAGACGGACATCCGCAATATGGTTGTTTATTGTTATGCTTACTCTTTTACTCATAATTCAAATTGTGTATTAGTCAATTGGATGATTATTTTTAATTTTAAAAGTCTTGTTTATGGTTAGCATTCACTATTGACAATCATCAAGATTAAATTTAATAGGCAAGTTAAAATATAGGGGTATATGCTTACGATATTTTTTAAGGGCGGTACTTCCAACACCACTTTCAATTTCAATATTGAGTTCTTTGCACATCAACTTAACTACACGTAATCCTTCCTTACCACATTGTGCTCCAATATCTTTAACAATATCTGCTGTAGCAACCTTTCCATTATCGGTCATCCCTAATCTAACTACAACGGTCCCACAAACATTATGCGTTTTCGCGATTTGAGGTAGTTCCAAATGCTTGTAAATATATTCATATATATTTTTATTAACACAAGATTTTCTTGCTTTTCGATCATCAATGTGCGCGCACTCCGGAAGCTTTATGGTATAATCTGCAGTTTTTGAGAGATATCCAGGTGGCTCTGGCGGTGGTGGCGGATTTTCTTGACCCACTAACACTGTAGCATAAAAACAGCAAATTATAAGTAGTAATATATTTTTCATCTCTAAGCTTGTAGGCTTGTATTTATAATAAAAGCTGAATTTGACACTAAAATATTTCTCTCATAAATAAGTTTAAGTCTTTAGCAGATAACATTGTTTTTACGATAAACTTAGCTGGATCTTTTGCCAATACTTTTTTAGGATCATGTTCTGACATGAAATAAAATTGTTTATTTGCGATCAAAGGTTGCTTTTCTGCGATCTCTCTAAATTCTTTTGGTATCCGCTTATTGGCCTCTCCTTGAATGGCACCATAAGTCGAAGTAAATTTCTTTGCCTTCAATAATTTATTGAATCTGGTCATGTTTGCAGCAATATGTTTTCGCATTTTTTGTAAATCCGGAGATTGTAAAAAATACATCCCACCACCAATCATTAAATTGCCTCCCTCAATGTGCAAGTAATATCCTGGATAATCTTTTTGCTTTTTCCCGTATGGAGAAATAATGGCTCCAACATTCGTTTTGTACGGGGATTTATCTTTCGAAAATCTAACATCCCTATTAATCCTAAAGATGGCATGCTTGGGTTCAATTTGGATAGCTGGTTCTTGTTTTTGAAGCAAGGAAATAACTTCCCCTACCAATGCTTTGAATGGCTCTTTCAAGGAGGCTTCATACCTTTTCTTATTCGTGTGAAACCATTCCTTATTGTTGTTCTTTTTTAAGTCCTTCAGAAAGGGTAAAAAATCTTTGGGAATTGTTGACATCGATATAAACTTTAATTGATAATGGTAAAAATAATAAAATTGGAGACCAATTGAGATAGGTTTATTTATTTGACATCCATATATGCCTAATAAAAAAGTCTACACTAATAAAACGCACTTGTTACCATCAAAATCAATCAAACGAAGTCTAGGAATTATTAAGAGGAAGTTGTGTAGAATGTTTCTCATTTTTGACAACTCAACTTGCCGTCGCTGTGATAATCATACTATATATAATATCTTCAACGATCAAAACTGCATGACCCATATTTTTATTTGCATAGACAAATTCTTCAGATTGATAAAATTTACTCCTATCCGATAAATTCCGGGTGCAAGATTTGTGAACTTAAAGAATCCATGACGGTCGCTTAATGTTGACGTATATATTTTTTGGCTCTGTAATATTACAACAAGATGTTTCCAATTGTTGTCGATTCAGATTGCTTGTCAAGTACCTCCAAACTGAATTGCTTTGAGCGGTAATAGCTGAAATATGAGTAAAAAAATATTGAAGCTAAGATGATTGGATTAATAGAATTGGATTATATTACTGATTGTTTATTTTTTTTAGGCTTTTAGATTGTAATTATTAAATGGTTTTTTTTTGAAAAAGGATGAGTATCAATCAATTTATAATAAGACTACTCATTTTAAAATGAAGGTTCCATAAATTGAGAAAAAGTCAATTTTAAGGCTAAATACATACAATTTTAATGGAATATATACGTTTAATGAGCTGCAACGCCATTTGGCAAACTCTTCTGGTAATTAAATCCCGTTCATTTTAGTACAAAAACTTGAAATAAGTAGTAAATTAGCAGGCTAACTAGAAAAAGAGATGAACACTAAAATACCTTTTAAATTGACTTTTATTTATATCATTTTTCATTTGTTGTTTACAGGATGTGTTAACACCGAACAATTAGTGGACGACGGGAAAGACCATTATAGATTCGCATTTTATAATGTTGAAAACTTATTCGACACCTTAGATCACCCGGTGAAATTGGATGAAGAATTTACACCTGATAGTGAAAAAAAATGGACAACAAAAAGATATTACACCAAGCTAAAACGAATCCGTAGAGTCATCAATGCATTGGACCATCCTATTGCAATGGGTCTTTGTGAAGTAGAAAATGAAAAAGTATTAAAAGATTTATTGAATAAAGGTTCTTTCGCCAATCATGAGTATGACTTCGTGCATTATGAATCTCCAGATATGAGAGGAATTGATGTGGCTTTTATTTATCAGAAAAAGCATTTAAAGATTTTAGATCATAGAAAAATTGTGATCAATTTTCCAAAAGAAGTGATTGAAGATTACACCACCAGAGATATTCTTCACGTGAAAGCGATGACCCCTGAAAAAGAAATTCTTCACTTTTTTGTCAACCATTGGCCATCCAGATATGGCGGTGTTGCTGAAAGTGAGCCTAAGCGAGTTTTTGTGGCAAGTCAACTTAAAAAAGAAATAGATAAAATTATTGCCAGTAATCCAGATGAAGGAATTGTTATGTTAGGAGATTTCAATGATGAACCTACCAACAAGTCAATTACAAAAGTACTGGAAGCTAAAAACACTAAAAATTCTGAGATCTTTTGCTGTCACTGTGAGTTGGCACAATGTGGAGAAGGGACCTACAATTATCGTGGCAATTGGAATATGATGGACCAATTCTTCATTTCTCAAAATTTGATGGACACCGGAAAAATTCAATATGTCAATGCAGGAATATTAAAAGAAAACTACCTGTTTTTCAATCATCCTAAATATGGGAAAACCCCTACCCGAACCTACGGTGGACCTATCTATTATGCTGGCTATTCTGATCACTTACCTATTTATATTGATTTGAAGAAGAGTAAGTCGTAAGGGAAATTGAAAATTAGAAATTGAAAATTTGATCGTTGAGACGTATGTGCACGTATAAACGATCCTATTTTTAATTTTCAATTTATATTTTATAATTGGTCAAGCAAGATTTGCCAAAATATTCCTAATCACATCCGCCCGCACTGCATACCCTTCAAATACATTCAAGGAACCAGCAAAATGAGTCCCAACTACTTTCCCTGTGATGATATCAATTACGGGAGAACCTGAATTTCCAACAAGGGTTGCACAATCGTGTTTGAAATCAAAATCGTACAACATATTCACATCTTTAATCAAACCTGGTTGCAGCCTTTTGACATCATAAATATTATTGAAAATGAATTTTCGCTTAATAGGCATTTTATAATCTGCACTCGGAAATCCGACGATAGCAATCAATTGATTGTAAGTAATCGGGTGCTCATATAATGCTAAAGGTGGTGGTAATTTTCGTCCATTTTTATTAATCTTTTCAACTCTCAAAATAGCCAAGTCCGGAGTATGGTCATATAGACTTGTATCATCTTCCTCCACATGCATAATTTCTAACACATCAAATTCAAAATCATGAATTCGCTCAAATTCTTCATTGAAGTCAATCGTGATCGTATCAAAACCCTCTTTTAGCTGATATCCATTTTGAGTTTTTTCAGTGAATATTTCAACTACATGTTGATTGGTGACAATCAGTTCATCCGACAACACCCACCCTGTTCCAGACGGATATTTTTTACCCTGTTTTACAATTTCAAAAATGCCGACTGAAGAAATCACTTTTTCCAAATTTTCTTTATACAAATCCAAAATCGGTTGCCATGGATGATCAAAAGGAACTTTGAAGGTTCTGTCTTGAACCACAAAAGCAGGTCGGATATAATCATGATTTAAAATTTGCAACAACAATTGCTCGTTAGGTGGCTCATGATCAAGGATTTCTTCAATCTTAATTTTGCTATCAGGCAGAAATAACTCTTGGTGTTTTCTGAATTGTTCGATTGCACTAATAATCGATTCTAGTTTGAAGTTGAGTAGCGCATCAATGATTTCCTTGGGAATATGCTTCATATATCAGTATACGTGATTTGCTTGTTGTTTGTGGTAGTTTAAGCTAATAATATTCTAGCAAAAAGAAAAGAAAACGCTACCAACTTGCAGTATTTAATCTTTAATCACTTATAAATCAATTGGCAATTATTTTATCAGATATTAAAAACTGTATCCCACTATGAGCAGTATATAAGGTCATTAAAATTATTAAAAAATAGAACGCTAGCTAATATTTGATTTAAAACCTGTCACACTTTATATAAGTAATTTGTCTTCATTGCACAATAATTGCAATTAAATTAGATGTGTACCGTTAGATTGGGACTAATTTTCCCTATTTTTAAAAACCATTTGCACATTAATTTACAGAATAACTTCCAACCAAACCAGTCATTTATGTTTTCAGAATACACAGGACCTTGGACCTTCGAAACAGCAGCACATTTGCTTCGACGGACGACTTATGGTCCAAGAAAAGAAAGAATCAATCAAGCGGTTGACGAAGGTTTTGATCAAACTTTTGAAACACTTTTCGCTATTCCTGAGTCAGTTGATCCTCCGATTTATTTTGATTTTGAAGAAGATCCAGAGGCTGGTATTGGTGAATCATGGGTAGGAAAGCCATACGATAGTAACATTGTAAGTATTAATTTTCAGCGTAGAAAAACAATCTGGGCTTGGTGGTATCGGCGGATGCATCAAAACGATCAAACATTGACTGAAAAATTGACGATGTTTTGGCACAATCATTTTGTTGTTTCAGCTGCAGGCAGTGGCAACATGGTCTGGCAGTATCTAAACAAGTTAAGAGACGGTGCTTTAGGCAATTTTAGAGATTTGACGAAGCAAATAACCGTAGATAAAAGTATGCTGATTTATCTAAATGGAACAACTAATCTCGCCGAAGAGCCAAATGAAAATTTTGCAAGAGAATTGTTGGAATTATTTACAATTGGTAAAGGTCCATTAGCTGCACCAGGTGATTATACCAATTATACCGAACAAGATATTGCTTCAATAGCAAGGGCATTGACAGGCTGGACTGCTTGGACTGAAGAGCACCTACCTGCAGCATACAGAGCATGGGCACATGATACTGGAAGTAAGCCACTCTCCCATCGATTTGATAATCAAGTAATTCAAAATAACAATGAAAATGAGTATGCCGATGTCGTGGATATTATTTTTCAAAAAGATGAATGTGCATTTCACATCTGCAGAAAAATATATACTTGGTTTGTGCACTACAATATAACCCCTGAAGTAGAAACTGAAATCATTACACCAATGGCAGAAATGCTGTTGGCAAATGACTATGTAATAAAAGAACCTTTACTTGCTTTGTTGAAGAGTGAACATTTTTTCGATGTTGCTCAAAGAGGTTGCATGATTAAGAATCCGATGGACTTCTTTTTCTCTTCTTTGTCTACTTTCCACGTTCCACCACCTGAGAATTTTTTAACAGAAAATAGATTCTGGGTCGCGTGGTATTGGGATTTTGAAGAATTGGGAATGGCTATTTTCCAACATCCGAGTGTTGCTGGATGGGCTGCATATCATCAAGCACCCAATTATTATAGAGATTGGATAAATTCTGCAAGTCTTGCGCTCAGAAAAAGAATGATGACACAAATCAAATGGTTGACACAATGGATTGATGATACGGCTCCTGGTTATACTTGGATTGAATTTTTGGAAACCCTAGAAAATCCAACGGATGTAAATGACTTGATTGATGAAGTTTGTCAATTAATATTTCCGCGACCAATGACGCAAGTACAAAAAGATTATTTCAAAGACTTTTTAATTCCTGGTCTTCCTGATTTTGAGTGGACAGTCGAATACAATGATTTCTTAAATGATCCGGATGATGAGGATAAACGAAATGCTATTTTCAACAAACTGAATGATTTTTTCTTTGCAATGATCTCCGTTCCTGAATTCCAATTAAGTTAAACACCAAAAAAGAATAAAATGAAAAGAAGGTCTTTTCTTAGAAATACAACTGCATTTACATTGCCTGCTTTTTTTGGTGGTTTCAGTGTGTCTGCGATGCCATCGAAACTGATGTCTTCCATGATTAATGGAGATAGTGATCGAGTTTTGGTATTGATTGATTTGAATGGAGGAAATGATGGGTTGAATTCATTCGTACCTTTAGATAGTTATGGTAATTTATTTAATGCCAGACAAAATGTAATCATTCCCGAAAATAACTTGTTAGATTTTACGGACACCATAGGTTTACATCCAGCAATGGAAGGTGTAAAGAATTTATACAACAATGGCAATCTAACTTTGGTACAAGGAGTTGGTTACCCAGATCAGAATCGCTCCCACTTTCGCTCTGCAGATATTTGGAATACTGGTGCTGATGCGGATGTTTAT
>CALFWW010000189.1 GCA_937928575.1 uncultured Saprospiraceae bacterium
TTACACGCGATAAAGGTACTGACGGATGTTTAGGTCTTCCTTTTTTTGGACTAAAGGTGATTGGATCAATGGCAGGACTTGGAAACATCATACCACCTTCCCGATCATAATTGCCATTTAGGATATTAAAAACATTGGATAGCCAAATACAAAGTCCACCAAAAGTTTGTGTGCTCAATCCCATCCGACTATAAAGGACTGCCTGATCCGCATTGGCCATCTCTAATACGAGCGTTCTGATTTTGTCAGCCTTGATGCCTGTGATTTTTTCAGCTTTTTCGGGTGTGTATTGTTTAACAATTTCTTTTATATCTTCAATTCCTGCCACCGCATCTTCCAAGTGATGCAAGCGAACTTTATTTTCTTCAATTAAAACATGAATCATCGCTAAAAGAAAAACAGCATCTGATTCTGGTTTGATAAATAGATGTTCGGTTGCTTTTCTGGCAGTTTCCGTTCGACGAGGATCAATTACAATCACCTTTCCACCTCGTACTTGAATAGATCTCAATCTTTTTCCGATATCTGGAGAAGACATCATACTTCCGTTGGATACAATTGGATTCCCTCCCATGATTACCATATAATTGGTCCGATCCAAATCAGGAACTGGATTCAAAAGAGAATGTCCCATCATATGAATGGCCGCAACATGATGTGGCATCTGATCTACGGAGGAAGCGCTAAATCGTTGTTTTGTTTTCAGTGCTTTCAAAAATGGTCGCATAAATAACAAGTTACCTACGTTATGTGCATTTGGATTGCCTAAAAAACTTGCAACCGCATTATCACCATGTTTTTCTTGAATCTCTTTTATTTTCGAAACAGTGATATCAAAAGCTTCTTCCCAACTTATTGCTTCGAATCCATCAGCTGTTTTTTTCAATGGGGATCTCAATCGATCTTCATCGAAATAAAAATCTTTTAAGGCAACTGCCTTTGGGCAAATGTGTCCCCTTGACAAAGGATCATTTTTATCCCCTTTGATGGATATGATATTTTCGCCTTCGTGTTCTATTGCGATTCCGCAGAGGGCTTCACATATGTTACAGGTTCTGTAATGTGTTTGCATAGGAGCTACTTTTATCCGGTATTAATTTTTAACTACGGTTTTGTCACCCATGAATCCAGGATTCCAAACCAATAATCCCAATAAAACAGCCATTGAAGCAGCACCGCCAATATCATAAGTGTTATTGAACAAATGGACGATTGTGAAAAAAAACATAAAACCGGCAAAAAAAGATGCGATTGGTTTTCGATATTTTGGAATCCATAACAATATACCTGCGACAAGTTGAAACATCCCTAATCCTTTCCAAACAATTGGTGAAATACTTGTTTCCATTGAGCAAGGTGGTTCTAAAAATGATAAAAATTTATCTGCGCCGATCATGAAGAAAAGAAGACTGCAAATGGCGACGACTGCATTCGTTAAATTCATAATTTGGTTTTAAGTATGAGAAGAATGATTTAAGATAGGCATTCTTTCGTAATTAATATTTTGATTTTAAAGCATAATCAAAATTCACTCTTTATGGACCAATCATTTTTTTAAATTCTGCAACTCCGCATATTCTGTCCAAGAACCATCATATAAAAACCGACTTTCTTTAAAAGCAATCTCACTTGCTAACATGACAATACAAGCGGTCAATCCTGATCCGCAACTAAATGCCAACATATCTTGATCTGAGACTTGGTCTTCAAATATCTTTCTGATGGCTGCTGCAGATTTAAATTTCCCATCTTTTAATAATGACGGGAATGGGATGTTATACGAGTTGGGGATGTGTCCACTTTGAAGATGCTTCCTAGGTTCTGGAGCAGTTCCGTTGAATCGACCCGATGAGCGAGCATCCACAATCTTAAATTTATTGGACTCAATATTCTCTAAAACATCTTGATATTTTAATACTAAATTTTCATCAAAATTAGCTTGAAAATTTCCTGCTTCAAATGACACTGGTAAATCAGTTTTATGAACAGTTGCATAACCATTTCGAATCCATTCTGGTAATCCGCCATCCAAAACAGCAACATCGTTGTGCCCCATTGCTTTAAATAACCACCAAACTCTTGGACTGGTATAAATCCCTAAATTGTCATAAACCACGATTGATGAATCATTATTGATGCCCAATGATTGATACACTTTTTGGAATTGTGCAGCTGTAGGTATGGTGTTAGGAAATTCACTTTTTTTATTGGTTAATTGCTTTTTGATGTTGACAATTCTGGCATTTGGAATACCATAATCTTTGAATGGAGAAGCTTTACCACCAACGGTACTATCCGGACTTGCATCTAGGATGATCAAATTTTTGAGTGATTGATTTTTTTTCAACCATTCGACAGAAACGACTTGTTTTTCCATTAGTTGACTTCAATTAATTGATAGCGACATGTGTAACTAATACTCCTCCCCAACAACCGCCCACAACAGAGCTTCTTCCAATCGCCCATGTTCCAATGCTTCTTTAGCAGCGATATGTAGCAACTCCATCGAATTCTTATCTTCTAACAAATCTTCTACAACTGATTTCGAAGCAAACTTTTCAATCTCTTCATTGGTCGGTAATTTCAACATTCCTGCCAATTGTCCGATATCATTACCAGTCAGCACACGGCTGGTTTGAACACTTTTTGGTAAACTATCATACCCGATAGACACTTCCATCACAGATTGCACAATCGTCTGAATTGCATCGCCACTAGCACGTACATAATAAGCACGACCCATGCGACCCATCAAGTCAATTTTGTGTGGATCAATTCTGTTGTTTTTGTCCAATACTTTTTCATCTACATGCATTCTGACGACATTGCAAATAATCAAATGGCCAGCACCACCATGTTCACCAAGCGGAATAATTTCTGAAACCTTGCATTCCATTTGGACGGGGGATTCTTTGACCCGAAATGGTTTGACCAAATCAGAGGGTAGAGGTGTTAATCCAGTTTTGTCAAATTCACTATCCTCAGTAGGAAATGAAATACTCGCAACCGCCATTTGTCGAACAATCGAATGAGAAACCACATTAATCACAACTTCTTTCGTCTTTTCAATGTTATGTAGTGTGTCCTTAGTGGTATTATCTGCTACTCGACGATTCGAAGAAAAAACAAGAACAGGCGGATTGGAACTGAACGCATTGAAAAAACTATACGGTGCCAAATTGGGATTTCCGTTTTCATCAACGGTACTAGCAAATGCAATCGGTCGGGGAGCAACAGCTCCTAAAAGATATTGGTGAAAATCTCGTGTAGCTGTTTTTTCTGGATCAACAATTTTCATAGTGTATTAGTTAGAAATCTTAAATTTGTCTAAAAATAAACAATTAGAATTGGCAACAATAAAAAAATCCTACTTCATTTTTGCAATCATTGGATTGGTCGCTTTAATCGTTTTGGGCAAATATTTCTTTGGTCAAAAAAAGTATGTTACTGGTGAATTGGCTCCTAATTTTGAGGTCGTTTTAGAATCAGGTGAAGCACTGAATTTAGCCGCTATGAAAGGGAAATATTTCCTTCTAGATTTCTGGGGTAGTTGGTGCGTACCTTGTCGTGCTGACAATCTGAAACTGGTAAAAATTTATGATCAATTTCATGGTCAAAAATTCGACAAAGCCAACGATTTTGAAATCATTAGTATATCAATTGAAGAAGACAAATTGCAGTGGAAAAAAGCAATTGAGGCGGACAAAATGAGGTGGAAATATCACTATTCTGACTTAAATATGTTGGATTCTGAGATCGCCAAAACTTATCGTGTTCAACAAGTGCCAACCAAATATTTGATCAACGAAATGGGCATAATTGTCGGTGTAGACCAGACAGTTGAAGAAATTGCTGCCTTTTTAGAGAAAAGAGTGATGAAAAACTGACAAAATGACCTACATTTTGGCATGGCAACATAATTGATAATAGTACCTTTATATGATTAAGAAATTCAAAGAGTTTATGTCAAAGGATAACAATCCTGTCGATGAGACAGTAGAACAAAAAGATGCTCCCGATGCAAATGCGGAAGGAACCACTGAAAGCGTTGATGATACTTCAACATCAGAATCTGAGGAAGAAGTACAAGCTGAACCGGAGTCGGAAGTAGATATATTGAAGGCCCAAGTGGCTGAACAGAAAGACAAGTTTCTCCGTCTTTTTGCTGAATTTGATAATTTCAAAAAGCGAGCAGTCAAAGAAAAAATCGATATGCTGAGTACTGCAAGTCGGGAAACGATTGCTGCGATGCTTCCTGTTTTGGATGATTTCGATAGAGCAAAGAAAAATGCGGAAGATGAGAACAGTGAAGAACCTTTCAGTGAAGGTGTTAATTTGGTTTATAACAAATTGCACACTGTTTTGCAGCAAAAAGGATTACAGGCAATGGAAACAGATGGTGTGGATTTCGATCCAGAACACCACGAAGCGATCACCGAAATTCCAAATGAAGAAATGAAAGGAAAAGTTGTCGATACGATTGAAAAAGGCTACTTATTAAATGACAAAATAATCCGCCATGCGAAAGTAGTGGTGGGAAAATAATATGGCAAAAAGAGATTTCTATGATATCTTGGGTGTCCCAAAAGGAGCCGATCAGGGTACAATAAAAAAAGCATACCGAAAGGTCGCAATGAAATATCATCCTGATAAAAATAAGGGTGATAAGGCTGCTGAGGAAAAATTTAAGGAAGCTGCTGAAGCTTATGAAGTGCTTAGTGATAAGGACAAGCGTGCTCGTTACGATCGTTTCGGTCATCAAGGTGTCGGCGGAAATAGTGGTTTCGGTGGAGGTGGCTCCATGAACATGGAAGATATTTTCTCACAATTCGGAGATGTATTTGGAGATGATAGCCCTTTTAGCCAATTTTTTGGTGGCGCAGGGGGAGGTGGCACTCGTACTAGACGATCTACTGGCAAACGAGGTTCCAACCTACGCGTAAAAGTAGCGTTAGATTTAAAAGAAATTGCCAATGGCGTCAACAAGAAAATCAAAGTAAAAAAACAAATAGGTTGTAAGACTTGTAATGGTTCAGGTGCAAAAGATGCAAGCTCTGTCAAGACTTGTTCAACTTGTCGTGGATCTGGTTATGTACGTCAGGTGAAAAATACTTTCTTAGGTCAAATGCAAACTACAGTTGCTTGTCCAAGTTGTAATGGTACCGGAAACATGGTGACAGCCAAATGTCATTCCTGTCGTGGAAATGGAACGCAACAAGGAGAAGAAATAATCGAAATCGATATTCCAGCAGGAGTGCAAGACGGAATGCAGTTATCAGTAAGAGGAAAAGGAAATGCTGGTTCCGGTGGTGGTGGCAACGGTGATTTGATGATTAATATCGAAGAAAAACCACACGAAGAATTACACCGTGATGGAATGAATTTGATTTATGAATTATACGTCAACTTTGCGGACGCAGCCTTAGGCACCTCTGTAGAAGTTCCAACAATAGACGGACGTGTAAAGATTAAAATTCCAGCAGGTACTCAATCTGGCAAGATGTTCCGCTTGAAAGGAAAAGGATTACCTTCCGTTCAAAGTTATGGCAAAGGAGATCAGTTAATCCATTTGAATATTTGGACGCCAAAGAAATTAAGTAGTGAAGATGAAGAGATTTTGAAACGTATGCGAAATTTAAATAATTTCCATCCAAACCCAGGAAAGACTGAAAAAGGTTTCTTTGATAGAATGAAGGATTATTTTAATTAAAGAAATTTATAATGATTTTCTCTTGCCGACGAATCGGAATCGAATGTTAATGTATAATTTATAATATGACGAATTTACGTGAGTCCGTATAAATAAATGAAAAGCGAATTGTGATATACAGTTCGCTTTTTTACTTTTAGGTGATTATTTCACCGTTCTCGTAGCCGCTATTTTCAAATGGCGAGTTTGATTAAACTCTAAATAGCGAGTGAATGCTAACTTTGAAATTGCGCTTTGCTAATTTTAATTTGCCTGCTAAAATTGGCAGTTACGATATGTAGTTCGATTGAGGTAATGTCTGGGTCCGATAAAAAAACAAAAACCAATGAAAATTCAATTCTTCATATTACTCGCAATACTAACATTCACAAGTTGCCAACCCAACTACTTTTTTGAAGAAGCCATTCCAGTCAACAACGAGGCTTGGAGTTACAACCAACCAGTTAGTTTTAAAGTGGATGTCAATGATCCGAAAAAAAAGTACAATCTATATTTCGATATCGATCACTCAACCGACTATTCCTTCCAAAATATGTATGTGCAAATCCACACGACTTTTCCGAATGGTGAGAAAACGAGTAAACCACTATCCATCGACTTCATGGACAAAACAGGAAGATGGTATGGCAAATGCAGTGGAGCAGTTTGCAAACTACGAGTGCAATTAAAATCAGCTATACAATTCAAAGATCCTGGTCAATATGGTTTTGAGTTTGAACAATTTATGAGGAAAGAAAATCTGAGAGGAATAAAGAACTTGGCTTTTCGGATGGAAGAAGTGGGTGGATCGTAGGCTGATCGTTGGCACGCAGGATTTTGCTTTTTGGATATTTAGCCATTTGGACGATTCACGTTCAAAGAAAATTTTAATTCAAAATGATAATTATCTTTGAAGGAGGAGTGTCCAAAAATCTAAATATCTGAAAAGCAAAACGCTAAACGTCTATGAAAAGAAAAACCTACAACCTAAAAGCAGGTGCTATCAGTAATCTGAAAATTGTCGAAAGTGAATTATCAGAACCAGCATCCGACGAAGTAACCATCCAAGTAAAAACTATCGGGTTTAATTTCGCAGACCTCTTCGCAATTTGGGGATTGTATGGTGCGACACCGGAAGGAGAATTCACACCTGGCCTTGAATATGCTGGTGATGTCATCAAAGTAGGAAGTGCGGTAACGGATGTAAAGGTCGGGCAAAAAATAATGGGACTCACTCGTTTTGGGGGGTATGCTTCTCATCTCAATATTGATCATCGATATGTGACGCCATTACCGGAAGGATGGAGTTATCAAGAAGGTGCTTCATTTTTGGTACAAGTTTTTACAGCCTATTATGGACTAATAAATTTGGGAAATATCCAACAAGGTAATACCGTCTTAATACATTCTGCAGCAGGTGGAGTAGGGTTGCAAGCCAATCGAATTGCGAAAAAATTTGGTGCCTATACAATCGGTACCGTTGGTCGACCTGATAAAGTAGCTTTTTTAAATAAAAATGAAGACTACGATCATGTGATTGTCAGAGGAGCCGATTTTAAAGCACAGTTGACCAAAGCATTGGGAGATCGCGACCTGAACATTTTCATGGATTCTATTGGGGGAAAATATTTTGAAATCGGATTTGAAATGTTAGCAGAAATGGGGAGAGTAATCGCATTCGGTTCTGGTAGATACGCATCCCCAAACAATCGTCCAAATTACCTAAAAATGGCTTATCAGTTCTTCACCCGTCCCAAAGTAGATCCACAAAATATGGTCGAAACCAATCGCTCAATTATGGGTTTTAATTTAATCTGGCTATACGATCGTGTAGAGATGATGAATGAAATATTGGTAGAATTGGAAAAGATGCAATTACCGAAACCTCATGTCGGTCATGAATTCGCTTTTGAAGATTTGAAAGAAGGGATGAAGTTGTTTCAGAGTGGGAAGACGATTGGGAAGGTGGTGATTAATGTTTGATTTGCCAAGCCTAAGTTCTAACAGGTCTGGGCCGAGCTTCAAGCTAAGCGAGACCTGTTAGAACTCGCCACGCTTAAAATTTCAAGTGTTTAACAGTAAGCGAGTTATTAATCAACTGTTGCAAAGATTCAATCCCAATTCTCAAATGATCTTCAGCAAATTGTGCTGTCACCTTCTTATCACTTTCTTCTGTCTTTACTCCTTCAGCAACCATTGGCATATCCGAAACCAATAACAATGCTCCTGCAGGGATTTGATTTTTGAAGGCAGCAACAAAAATAGTAGCTGTTTCCATATCGATAGCGATCGGTCTCAATGTCTCCAAGTATTCTTTAAAATCTTTTCGATGTTCCCAGACTCTTTTGTTAGTTGTATAGACAGTTCCAGTCCAATAATCTCTGTCATTTTCTCTGATGGTCGTAGAGATAGCTTTTTGTAAAGCGAAAGAAGGAAGGGCAGGCACTTCTGCTGGCATATAATCATTAGAAGTTCCTTCTCCACGTATCGCGGCAATCGGCAAAATTAAATCACCAACTTTATTCATCTTGGTTTTGATACCGCCACATTTTCCTAAAAATAATGCTGCTTTGGGATGGACTGCGGTCAACAAATCGATGATAGTACCTGCATTTGGACTACCCATTCCAAAATTGATAATCGTGATATTCTCAGCAGTCGCACTCATCATGGCGCGATCTAATCCTTTTATTTCGACATTGTATTTTTTAGCAAATTCTTTTACATAGCCACTGAAGTTGACCAAAATTATATAATCCCCAAAATCTTCTAAAGCAGTTCCCGTATAGCGTGGTAACCAATTATCTACTATTTCTTTTTTTGTCTTCATCTTCTTTTTTTATCTGTGTTAGATTCTATCTGCTTAGGAACATCGAACGCTTTTTATTTAGTTCCCTGAAATATGGGTCATTCAAATCTTTGATAAATCGAATGGCTTCACCTGTTGATTTCATTTCTGGTCCTAGGCTTTTATCTACATTCGGGAATTTTCCAAAAGAGAATACAGGCACTTTGATCGCATATCCTTCTTCATGTTTTTGTATATCAAAGTCTTTCAATTTTTTAGCACCAATCATCACTTGAGTCGCATATTTTAGATAAGGAACTCGATATGCTTTTGCAATAAAAGGAGTCGTTCGGGACGCACGAGGATTTGCTTCAATCACATAAACTTTATCTTCTTTGATCGCGAATTGAATATTGATAAGACCTTTAATTTTTAATGCCTTTGCCAATTTGATCGTATACTTTTTCATGGTCTCAATTACTTCCTCACTCAAACTATATGGCGGCAACAATGCACAACTATCACCAGAATGAATTCCTGCTGGTTCTATATGTTCCATGATTCCCATGATGTGCACATCTTCTCCATCACAAATGGCATCGATTTCTGCTTCTGATGCGCGTTCCAAAAATTGATCAATCAATACTTTATTATTTGGCATGTGCTTGAATATAGATAGCACTTGCTCTTCTAATTCATCGTCATTTATAACAATTCGCATACGTTGACCACCTAGTACGTAAGAAGGTCGTACCAATACTGGATAAGTCACTCTGTTGGCAATCACCAAGGCTTCATCTGCATTATCTGCAGCACCATATTTCGGGTATGGAATGTTAAGTTCTTTTAGTAAATCAGAGAAAGCGCCACGATCTTCCGCCAAATCCATATCAGGATAGTCGGTACCGAAGATTTTAATTCCATTTTTGTGAAACCGTTCTGCCAATTTCAAAGCGGTCTGACCACCAAGTTGTACAATGACACCTTCTGGTTTTTCCAACTCAATAATTTCTTCAATGTGTTCCCAAAAAACAGGTTCGAAATATAACTTATCAGCCACATCAAAATCCGTAGAAACTGTTTCAGGATTACAATTAATCATGATAGATTCATATCCTGATTCTCTAATCGCCATTAATCCGTGGACACAACAGTAATCAAATTCTATTCCCTGACCAATTCGATTGGGTCCAGATCCTAAAACAATAATCTTCTTTTTATCAGAAGGAATACTTTCATTCTCTTCATCAAAAGTAGAGTAGAAGTAAGGTGTTTTAGCTTCAAATTCTGCAGCACAAGTATCCACCATTTTGTAGGTACGGCGAATGTCCAATGCTTTTCTTTGATCAGTCACCTCTTGCTCGTTGATTCGAAGTAACCATGCGATTTGAGCATCGGAATATCCATTAACTTTTAGTTTTCTGAAAAAAGGTTCTGGAATATCTTGAGCAACATTGTATCGAATCAATTCCATTTCCAAATTCACCAACTCCTTAATTTGACGAATATACCAAGGATCAATTTTAGTTAATTTGAAAATCGTTTTTTCCGGAATACCTAATCGAATGGCATCTTTCAATCTGTAGATACGATCATCACTTGCAAATTCCAAACGATGTAAAATGTCGTTCGTTTGAATCCACTCTTTCATGTCAGCACCTAAACCATTGCGATTATTTTCTTGAGACTGACATGCTTTTTGAAGTGCTTCATTAAAAGTACGACCGATAGCCATGACTTCGCCGACGGACTTCATTTGCAACCCTAGAGAGTGATCGGCTCCTGCAAATTTTGCAAAATTCCAACGCGGCATCTTCACAATCACATAATCTAATGTTGGTTCGAAAAAAGCAGAAGTTGTTTTGGTAATTTGATTTTTCAATTCATCCAAAGTATATCCAATCGCCAATTTCGCAGCAATTTTTGCAATCGGATAACCCGTTGCTTTACTCGCTAATGCAGAAGATCTTGAAACACGTGGATTGATTTCAATTGCCATCAATTTTTCATCTTCCGGATTTATAGCAAATTGAACATTACAGCCACCCGCAAAATTTCCAAGAGAACGCATCATCTTGATGGCATCATTTCTCATTCTTTGATAAGCAGTATCAGACAAGGTCATAGCCGGTGCGACCGTGATACTATCTCCAGTATGAATTCCCATCGGATCTAGATTTTCGACCGTACATATTATGACTACGTTGTCATTATCATCACGCAGTAATTCCAACTCATATTCTTTCCATCCAAGTACTGCTTGCTCGACCAATACTTCATGGGTAGGAGAAAGATTCAATCCATGTCGTAATTTGTCATCAAACTCCTCTTCAGAAAAAACAAAACCACCACCAGTACCACCTAAGGTATAAGAAGGTCGAATCACCAATGGAAAACCGATTTCCTGCGCAGCTTCTTTACCTTCCAAAAATGAATTGGCTATGCGAGAGGGAGCGACATACATACCGATTTCAATCATCAGTTGTTTGAACTTCTCTCTATTTTCAGCTAATTCAATGGCATCGATATCAACACCGATCAATCTGACATTATATTTTTCCCAGATCCCCATTTTTCCAGCTTCGATTGCAAGATTCAGCGCAGTTTGTCCACCCATCGTCGGTAGTACTGCATCGATTTGCTGTTCTTCCAAAATTTGTATAATACTTTCTGGCGTCAAAGGAAGTAGGTATACATGATCCGCAGTCACGGGATCTGTCATAATGGTAGCAGGATTGGAGTTGATCAAAGAAACCTCGATCCCTTCTTCTCGCAAAGAGCGGGAAGCTTGAGTTCCTGAATAGTCAAATTCGCAAGCTTGACCGATTACAATGGGTCCACTTCCGATGATTAAAATGTGCTTAATGGATAAATCTCTAGGCATGAGCAATTATAGTATGTGATATTTATAATTGCGGTCAAAGGTAGTAAAAATGCGACGCTTTTTTTGACGCATTTGCTTTTAAGATCATTTCATTTTTTGACATTAGATATTACCAATAGTACGCCTGAATCTTGATCCAATTTGGATTTAATCGCTTTGTACACTATAAAGTTATATAGCATTCAAATAATCATTCAATTACTTGTATATCAATTGAACTGGTATAATACTCAGAAATTGCATTAAGGTGAAGTCCTGATTTTTTTTCCTTGCTTTTAAATTTTCTAACCAGATATAAGGATCCTTTACCATATTTCATTTTGGTTAGTTTTTCACTATCAATGAATACTTCTGGCGAAGATGTGGGGCCCTGAATGTCAATATTAAAAGCTCTGTTTTGGTTATCTGTAAATAAAAGTACCAACTCTTCCTCCTTGTTTAAGTTGGAACCTTCCCATGTTAGTTGAATACCTTTTGATTTACTGACTCCATTTTTAATTTTAAAATTAAAGATTGGATTGATGTTTAGATCATATTTATAGCTATCAGTTCCTTTCGGATTCATTTCAAATTGATAAGTAGATTTGAAATCAGCTGAACGTTGTGCTCGGTACAATTTTCTGCCAACTGCTTTTTTCATTTCCATGCTACCTCCGTCAAAGAAAACACCATTTGGATAATCAATAGCGGTACCTTGTACAGGATCGGCTCCCTTTCTAAAATAGGCTTCCCCTTTCACTTTTTTTTCTGTTTGCAAGTATCTTAAATAGAAGTTTGCAAAAGTGATTTTTTTGTCTTCAATTTGTGTTGGTCGAGAATCAGGTTGACATGCAGATAAAAAAATAATTGAAAAAAATAAAAATGGATACGTGACCTTCATGTGGAATTGATTTAAGAAATTTGGAGTGCAAAGATAGCTATTCAAAAAATGAAAATGAAAAAAGTATTAGTGACTGATGGTGTACATCCTATTTTAATTGAGCAATTAGAATTAGCCGGGTATCATTGTGATTATCATCCTAAAATTAAACTCGAGAAAGTACATGAAATGATTGCGCCCTATGAAGGGATTATTATCAATAGCAAGATCATTTTCGACAAAAAACTATTTGATACAGCATTGAATTTAAAATTTATTGGAAGACTTGGTTCGGGATTGGAGATTATTGATTTGCCATATGCCAAAGAGAAAGGTGTGCGTGTGCATAGTGCACCAGAAGGAAATCGGAACGCAGTTGCGGAGCACGTGCTGGGCATGTTGTTAAGTATTTTTAATAAACTCAATCAAGCTGATCAAGAAGTTAGAGCCAAGCATTGGGATCGTGAAAAAAATCGAGGTCGCGAACTAATGGGATGTACAGTAGGGATTATTGGTTTTGGGCATACCGGTAGGAGATTCGCAGAAAAATTAGCTGGAATGGAAGTCCAGGTATTGGCCTACGACAAGTACAAAACAACCTACGCCGATGATTTGAAATATGTCAAAGAGACGGATTTAAATGAGGTGGTGACTTCATCTGATGTCATTAGTTTTCATTTACCACTCAATCCTGAGACCAAACATCTTGCGGATGCTGCTTTTTTTCAACGTTGTAAAGATGGAGTGATTCTTTTAAATACGTCAAGAGGAAATGTCATCAAGACGATAGATTTATATGATGCGCTTCAAAATGGAAAAGTCGGTGGAGCGGCATTAGATGTATTTGAAAACGAAAAACCTCAAACTTATTCAAAAGAAGAATTACCTTTATACGACAAACTATTCACATTGCCGAACACAATTTTTTCGCCACACGTAGCTGGCTGGACTGTTGAATCCAAGAAAAGATTGGCCGAAGTCTTATTGAAAAAGATATTACAATAAGGATTCTTCATTTTATATTCCCATATATCGACTCGTTCATCATCATTAGAAACCTGACTTAACCATCAAAGATGGCTATATTCAACAATTAATATTATTTAACTTTAGTACTGAATTCGTCTGTTACTACCGAATCTACCTCAAATTGAGCTTTTTTTAAAAGCTTTAACGTAGAAGCGATTTTGCTGACATTACCAATTTAATTTAGTTAAATAATTCGATTAGAAGATTTTTAAACATGTAAAAAAAAAGATATACAAGTTCTTGAAAATGAGGGCATAGAAATATGTCAATGTCATGACAATGCATTTCAGTATTTTTTTGAAAACACTCTTAATTTTCTTAACATTGTATGTTTTTCTCAATCGAAAATTCAACGAAATTCTAAAAAAATCAATTTTAAATGGTACGTAATCTTTTACTCACACTATGCTTCGTTTTTTTAGGCACTTTTGTTTTTGCTCAAACTTCCTTAAACGGAAAAATTACTGATGCAGAAACAGGGGAAGACCTTATTGGGGCCAATGTTGTCCTGAAACAAAACGATGCTTACAAAGCTGGAGCCAGCACTGACTTTGACGGAAATTACAGTCTTAGTGTTGATCCCGGAACTTACGATGTGGAAGTTTCCTACATCGGTTTTCCAAACAATTTAATTACAGGTGTTGTCGTCAATGCAGGTCAGTCGAACACGCTAGATGTGCAGCTCGGTGCAGGCGATGAAGGAGGTGGAATTGACCTTGATCTTGTAGTTGTTACAGAATACAAAGTTCCACTAATCGAAAAAGATAACACAACTTCTGGTGGTGTTGTTACAGCGGAACAAATTCGTAACCTTCCAACCAAAAACATTAACGCATTAGCTGCTCAAACAGCAGGACTTTCATCTGCGGATGAAGGAGATGATATTAGTGTTAGAGGTTCAAGAACAGATGGTACGGATTATTACATCGATGGAATTCGAGTTTCAGGAAATCTAATCCCACAATCTGAGATCGAACAGATGCAAGTAATCACCGGTGGTATTGAAGCACAATATGGTGATGTTACGGGTGGAATTATTTCAATCACAACAAAAGGACCAAGTGGAAAATTTGCTGGTGGTCTGGAAGTTGAAACTTCAGAATTTTTGGATCCTTATGGTTACAATTTGGCGAGTATCAACTTAGCAGGTCCAATTCTTAGAAAAAAAGATACTAAAGAAACAATTCTTGGATTCAGAGTATCTGGGCAGTATTTGCAACGACGTGATGACGATCCTTCTGCTATTGATGTATTCAAAATTTCTCCACAATCATTGGAAGAATTAGAAGCAAATCCTATTGTGAATTTTGGAAACTCTCCTGTTTCAGCTGCTGAATTTTTAACTTCAGAAGATGTGGAGAGATTTGATTATAATCCAAATGAAGAATCAGTGCGATATGACTTAACAGCAAAATTTGATGCAAGATTAAGCAGTGCTATTGACGTTACCTTGTCAGGTTCATATAGAGATAATTTAGACAAATTCACACCTGGTGGAACGAGTCAAACGGGCGCAAGATGGACCCTTTTAAATTCTCACAGAAACCCAACAGCTCATAATTGGGGATACAGAGGAAACTTCAGATTTAGACATCGTCTCGGCGGTACGGGGGGTGTAGCTACTGATGTAGCAGAGGCAGATGAAGCAGCTAAAAAGGGAAGTGCGTTTAGAAATGCACAATACACATTGACAGTTGGATATGAAAAGAGTTTTGGTACTAGACAAGATGCTATTCATGAAGATAGACCTTTTGATTATGGATATATTGGGAATTTTGATTTCGATTGGACTCCATTTACCGTTCCTGTTTTTGATATGGAGGAACAAACAGTAATAAATCAACATGTAGATTATCAAAGAACTTTTAACGGTTTCACACCTGGAACTTTAAACCCAGTTCTTGCTAATTATAACAACAATAGTGACGTAGATAATTTCAATTCATACATTGCTCAAAATGGTTTGACCAGAGATGTTTATACAGATGTTTTAGGATTACACACGAATACAGGATTGGTGTACAACTTAATGGAAAAAACAGAGAATGACATTTACACATTCAATGCAATGAGTTCATTTGACTTTTTACCTGGTGGTTCTGAAAAAGGAAGACACAATATTCAATTTGGTATTTTATACGAACAAAGAGTTGATAGAGAATATGATTTGAGACCAAGAAGATTATGGTTAATTGCAGAGCAAAGAGCAAATGCACAAATTATTGGTATTGATACAACCAATGTTTTGAGAACTGAGTTTTTTAATGGTTCACCTTTCCCAACAGATATTTACAATACGGAAATAATTGATGATACAGGAAATGCTTTCTACAGAGAGGTCAGAAAAGTTAACGGAGAGTCGCTAAATGATTATGTGAATGTTCATGGCTTGTCACCTGATCAACTTTCACTAGATATGTTTGCACCATCTGAGTTGACTAGTGATGCTTCTGGAGGAGTTGCAACACTGAATTATAACGGTTATGATTATTTAGGAAATAAAACAACTGGAGACGTAACGTTTGATGACTTTTTCACAGACAGAATAGATGTCGGTGGTCAGTCAGTAAGATCATTTGTTGTTGCGCCAGCAAGACCAATATATTCTGCGGCTTATGTTCAAGACAAATTTACCTTTAAGGATATCATTTTCCGTGTTGGAGTTCGTGTTGATAGATATGATGCCAACACTAAAGTACTAAAGGACCCTTTCTCATTGTATGAAATCATGGGTGCTTCAGATTTTTATGCAAACAATCCAGATGAGGTTAGACCAGAGACGGTTCAAGACGACTGGAAAATTTACACAGAAACTGAAGGTGGATCAGAAGTAAGAGCTTTTAGAGATGGAGACCAATGGTTTTTCGCCAATGGAACTGCAGCAAATGATGGAAGGTTGATTTTCCAAGGACAGGTAGTAAATCCTGTTTTGAAAAATCCAGAAGCGAATATTAAGGATGATAATTTCGATACCAGTAATTCATTTGAAGATTATGAACCACAAGTAAACTGGACACCACGTTTAGCATTCTCATTCCCTATATCAGATGCAGCCAACTTCTTCGCACACTACGATGTATTGGTACAGCGTCCACCATCTAACACGATAACTACACCATTAGAATACTTCTATTTTAATGAAAGACAACCTAGAGATAATCCGAACTTGAAACCTGAGAAGACAATTGATTATGAAGTTGGATTCCAACAAAAATTATCCAACTCTTCTGCATTGAAAATCGCTGCTTACTATAAGGAGATGAGAGATATGATTCAAAACAGAACTTTCTTATTCGTACCTACAGTGACTCAGTATGATAGTTATGACAATCTGGATTTTGGTACTGTAAAAGGATTTACATTCCAGTATGACTTAAGAAGAACAGGTAATATTTCATTGACTGCGAACTATACTTTACAATTTGCTGATGGAACTGGATCTAATGCAGATTCACAAAGAGGTAGTACAAGTAGAGGTAACTTACGTGTATTGTTCCCACTGAATTTTGATGAAAGACATCGTTTTACTGCCAATGTCGACTATCGTTATGGCTCTGGTAAAAAATACAATGGACCGAAATGGTTTGGTGCGGATATTTTTGCAAATGCTGGATTAAACTTGCAAGCGATTGCTGTTTCTGGTCGTCCTTATAGTGCCAACAGAGAAAATATTCAGTTGGATGGTCAAGGTATCATTGGATCTATTAACGGTGCAAGATTGCCATGGAATATGACATTAAACGGACGTATTGATAAAGATTTCAGATTAACAAAAGCAGATTCAAAATTCCCACTTGATTTGAACGTATATTTCAGAGTACAGAATATTTTGGATAGAAAAAATATTATCTCTGTATATCCTACTACAGGAGCGGCAGACGACGATGGTTTCTTAGTATCTACAAATGGTTTGGATTCGCAAAACGATTATGCACTTTCTGGAAAAGATGTTGCAAATTATGTTCAATCTTATCAATGGAGATTGTTGAATCCATCTTTTTTTAGTCTACCTAGAAGACTTTATTTAGGAGCAATTTTAGAATTTTAAAAACACTTTTCAGTATTTATAAATTATCACAATTATGTTTAAATATAAACTTTGGATAATCGGACTGATCTTATGCTGTTTCACCATAACAGGATATAGTCATATCAATCCGAATCTAGAAAAACCTGCTAATCAGCAAGCAGTTAACTTTAGAGCTGATTGCGCTCAGTCAACGGAGCAGGTCGACATGGATATCAACAACGTAAGAGCTCGTCTCTTGACCGGTGGTGATGTATGGTGGGATGGAAATGATGGTCGATACATTGTTCCTAAAGTTGAACCAGGTTCTGGTATTCCAGAACGTTCATCAATATTTGCTGGTGCCGTTTGGTTAGGGGGAGTTGACCCTGCAGGTAACTTGAAAGTTGCTGCCCAAACTTATGGTTCTGCAAGTGGTACTACAGATTTCTGGCCCGGTCCACTAACAGATGATACAGGAACAGTTGAACCTGATACTTGTGCTAGATGGGATAAGTTCTTTACAGTAACAGGTGCTGAAATTGATGAGCATTTGAAAAATTTTACCCTTGCTCAAAACGCAGGTGAAGATTTAGATCCAGATCTAATTCCTGAAGGTGTTAGAGGTTGGCCAGCAATTGGTAATCAATACTTTTTTGATATTCACAGATTCGAATTACCATTTACTGCACAAGGATTAGCTGCATTCCAAGATCAAGATGGAGATGGAATCTACAATCCTGAACGTGGAGATTATCCTCGTATTGAAATTCGTGGATGTGATGCCCCTCAATATCCAGATCAAATGATTTTCTGGATCTACAACGATGCGGGTGGTGTTCATACAGAATCACAGGGGGATGCGATTCAGATGGAGATTCAAGTCCAAGCTTTTGGATATGCTTCACAAGATGAGTTGAATGATATGACTTTCCAGCGTTATAAATTGATTAACCGTGCAATTGAGTCAATCGACTCCATGTTTTTCGCGATGTGGGTAGATGCCGATTTAGGTTGTTTCGATGATGATTATATCGGTTGTGATACTTCAAGAAGTTTGATGTACATCTACAATGAAGATGCACTGGATGGACAAACCGGTTGTGATTGTGGTGGTGTAAATACCTATTGTGATGAAATTCCAATCTTAGGGGTGGATTATTTCCGTGGACCTTTAGATGAGTTTGGAGAGGAATTAGGAATGTCATCATTCACATACTATAATAATGGTGCCGTTGGTACACCTCCTCCAGGTACTACCGATCCGGGTGTTGCTCCTGAATTTTACAATTATCTTTCAGGTTCATGGCAAGATGGAACCCCATTCTCATATGGAGGTAGTGCTTATAACTCTGGAAATCCGCAATTGATCGACTATGCATTTACAGAGCAACCAGATGATCCAACAGGATGGTCAATGTGTACTGCAGGTCTTGGTTTCGGTGATAGACGTACCGTACAAGCTTCTGGTCCTTTCAAACTAGATCCTGGAGCTGTAAACGAATTAATTATCGGAGTTGTTTGGACGCCAGACATCGTACACCCTTGTCCGGATATAGGACCATTATTGTTTGCTGATGATTTAGCACAAGCATTATTTAACAACTGTTTTGATATTACAGATGGACCTGATGCACCAGACGTTGATTTTATTGAATTAGATCAAGAATTGGTTGCGGTCTTATCAAATGATGAAATTACTTCGAACAATGCATTTGAGAAGTATGAAGAATCAGATTTACGTGCCCCTCCTGGAACATTGGATAGTTTGTACCGCTTCGAAGGATATAAATTATTTCAATTATCAGGTCCAAGTGTCAGTTTGGGTGAGCTGGATAATCCAGAAAAAGCAAGAATCGTAGCACAGGTTGATAAGAGAAATGGAGTGAAAGATATTTACAATTGGGTAAGCCTTCCAGATCCTAACTCTAATGAAGTAGTTTGGAATCCAACAAAAGTGGTAACTGCAGCGGATGATGGTTTGCTACATACTTTCAAAATTGAAGAAGACCAATTCGCGCTAGCTGATCGTAGATTGATCAACCATAAGAAATATTATTACACAGCCATTGCTTACGCATACAATAGTTATGAAGTCTTTGATCCTGCAACTGGAATTGGACAACGTACACCGTATATAGAAGGTCGTAAGAATGTAAATGTATACACACCAATCCCAAGACCATCTGTAAATGAAGTGTTAAATGCTGATTATGGTGATGGAGCAGTTGTGACTAGAATTGATGGAGTAGGTGCTGGAGGAAACTTCTTAGATATTTCTAGTGAGGAAAGAATGTCAATGATTGCAGATGATTTCGATGGTGAGATAACTTACTTACCTGGAGCTGCACCAATATCAGTTCAAGTTTATAATCCTTACGAAGTTGAGGATGGTGAATTCGAGCTAACTTTTATCGATGAAGATATGAGTAATGATGAATTGGACGATGATGTAACTTGGAAATTAACCAACCTTACTTCAGGTGATGTGGTCGCTTCCGCTACGACTATCTTCGAATTGAATGAGCAATTAATTAACGAATACGGTTTTTCTGTAACAGTTCAACAATCAATTGAACCAGGAGATAATCCTGCAGAAAATGACAATGGTGCTATCGGTATTGAAGTTGAATATGCAGATCCTGCGGGTACTGCATGGTTTCAGAATGTACCAGTAGGTGAACAGTTTGTTAACTTTATTCGCCCTGATCCAAATGATCCATTAGATCTAAATGGAACATTATCGTCAATGGGTAATAGAGAATTCGTTCCTTATACATTATGTGCATGGGAACCACCAGTAAATCCAGGAAATCCATTGCAGTCTTATATTACACCAGCATGGACCGATTCTGGAAACAGTAGTTCAATTGTTAGAGGACAAAATCCACTTTCAACTTTAAATAACGTGGATGTTGTATTCACCTCGGATCAAACAAAATGGAGTCGTTGTATCGTTGTTGAAACAGCTTCTACACAATATACGGATGGGAATATTGGTCTAGGACTTGAGACAGAGTTGGATGGAAACATCGCAAGCGCTCATGGTTTTAATAGAGTAGATCACATGGATTTAAGAGGAGTTCCTTCTGTTGGTAAAAAAGATGAAGATGGTGATGGTAAAGCAGATCCTGATGGTGAAATCGATGAAGATGGTGATCCTAGAATGGGTA
The DNA here is from genome assembly GCA_937928575.1 of uncultured Saprospiraceae bacterium. GTDB lineage: Bacteria > Bacteroidota > Bacteroidia > Chitinophagales > Saprospiraceae > CALDGQ01. Next base: position 20,429 of record CALFWW010000189.1, read on the forward strand.
TGGGTTGGTTCCCTGGATATGCAGTTGATGTAGAATCTGGTGAAAGACTAAATGTCTTCTTCGGTGAAAACTCAACCTACAACGATCAGATTTTATCAGCAGATAATTATGATAATGGTACAATCATAGCTCGTGATATGATTTTCAATCCGTCATCTCAAGGGTTTTTGGCTGATGCTGGATTTAATATTTATGCAGCTTATGCAGGTGCTCAACACACGATTTACGTCACAAATGAACCTTATGATGAAGGAGCATACATGTATACCAGAATGGCAGGTGATGAAAGTAGTTTGAAAAAAGTAAATGCATTGAAGAGTGTCAAATGGACAGCAATTCCTATTGTAACTCAAGGAAGCTCAATGTTGTCGTACAATGATGGATTGATTCCAAACGACCTAGTTGTTAAGTTAAGAGTTGAAAATACATACAAGGTAAAAGAAGGAACAGGAGATTTTAATGGTTATCCAACTTATCGTTTCAAATTCGAAGGAGTGGCACCATCAGAATTAACAGCAGATGCTGAAATTGACGATGCTTTGGATATGATTAACGTTGTCCCAAATCCTTACTACGGATATTCAGCTTACGAAACGGATCAATTCACAAACACAGTAAAGATTACGAATCTACCTGCTAAGTGTGTCGTTACCATTTATTCTATCGATGGGAAATTCATTCGTCAATACAATAGAGATGAAGTAGGAGTTTCTCAAGGTGGCAGAAATAATGCACCAATTGATAATGCGCAAATCACGCCAGCATTGGAATGGGATATCAAAAACTCAAGAGGTATTCCAGTCGCTTCAGGTGTTTACTTGATTCACATTGATGCACCTGACTTAGGGGCTGAAAGAGTTATTAAGTGGTTTGGAGTTGGGCGTCAATTTGACCCATCTGGTCTATAAAAATATTTTAATGGAGAGGATTCATTCCTCTCCACTTTTAAATTGAAAAAAAATAGTTATGAATAAAATTCGTTACACTATATTATTATCGCTCTTAATGTTTTCTATCCAGTTTTCTTTTGCTGGAAACCCAGATAGACAAGGGCAAGCTGGAGCCGGTCAATTGTTGATGAATCCATGGGCAAGAAGTGCAGGCTTACACACAATTTCTACTGCCAATGTGATGGGAGTAGAATCAATGAGAATCAATGTTGCTGGACTTTCTAGACTTTCTAAATCAGAATTTGTATTTGCACATTCAAGATACTTGGAAGGAACAGATATCAACATGAATGCGTTTGGTTTCGGTCAGCGAGTTGGTAAAAGTGGAGCATTAGGTATTAGCTTAATGTCAATTGACATGGGGGATATCGATGTGACAACCACCAATCAACCGGAAGGAACAGGTGCTACTTTTTCTCCTTCCCTTTTTAACTTAGGAATTGGTTATGCACACATGTTTGAAAATAAGGTTTCTGTAGGAATCTTGTTCCGTACTATCTCTGAATCAACTGCTGATTTATCTGCATTTGGTTTTGCAATTGATGCTGGAGTTCAATACGTAACTGGTCCTCAAGATAATTTCAAGTTTGGTATCTCTCTTCGTAATGTTGGATCGCCAATGCGTTTCAGTGGTGAAGGACTTTCTCAATCAGCACCAAATCCAGAACAAAGTTTACCTTATGAGTTGACATTGTCTCAACGTTCTGAAAGATTTGAATTACCATCTGCACTAAATATTGGTGGTTCTTATGATTTCATAATCAGAGAAAAAAATAGAGTTACCTTATTAGCTAACTTTACTTCCAACTCTTTTTCTCAAGATCAAATTGGAGCAGGACTTGAATTTTCTCTTGGGAATATGTTTATGCTTCGTGGAGGTTATAAATTAGATTTTGGACAAATTGCGGAAGAAGGTGCAAAAGCTCCAGTATACACAGGCCCAAGTGCTGGTTTGTCAGTAATGATCCCGGTCAAGAAAGAATCTACCACTAACTTCGGTATAGATTATGCATACAGAATGAGCAATCCTTGGGGTGGAACACACAGTATTGCAGTGAGAATCAGTTTGTAAAAAAACTAATTTCAATAAAGATATAAAGGAGCTTGGATTTTTTCAGGCTCCTTTTTTTAGGTGCGGTTATCAAAAAATAAAATTTGTATTAGTTAGTTATACAAATTGTATTCTAAAATGGCGGATATTGCATAGAGGAAAAATTTGTTGAGATCGAGACGGAAAACGCGGACATAGCCTTAGTTATGGTGAGTATTTCCAACGCTGATATCGATAAATTTTTCTCATAGAAAGCCCGCTATTTTATAGTTCAATTTGTATTAGATGCTAAATACATTATAAATGGAACTATATTGACACATTTTTTGTAAATTTGAAGTATACAAGGGGCAAGAACGTTTTCATAAGCAGCGGCAAATGAAAACGTTCTTGCATTTTAATTTCAAACCTGCTCGTCGGGTTATTTTTTTAAGTAAAACTTCATTATGGCCAAGTACAATTATTTAACAGAAGAAGGCTATGCAGCTTTAAAAGCTGAACTAGAGGAACTCAAATCAACTGGTCGTGCTCAAGTAGCTGCTGCAATCGCAGAAGCAAGAGAAAAAGGAGATCTTTCTGAAAACGCAGAATATGATGCAGCTAAAGATGCACAAGGGTTGTTAGAACTAAAGATCAATGAGAAAGAAAAGATTATGGCAAACGCCAGAATTATTTCTCCAGATGAATTAGATACCGACAAGGTTACCGTTTTAAATAAGGTGACCATGGAAAATATGAAAACCAAAAAGGAAATCACCTACACTTTAGTTGCTGCTGCTGAAGCGGATTTGAAACTGAAGAAAATATCTGTAACCTCTCCGATTGGAGAAGGATTGTTAGGTAAGAAAGTAGGGGATATCGCTCAAGTGACAACTCCTGGTGGTGTCATAGAATTTAAAATCAAAAGCATCTCATTCTAATGGCATCCATTTTTTCAAAAATCATTGCTGGAGACATTCCATGTTTCAAAATTGCAGAATCGGATCATTATTTTGCATTCTTGGATATTCGACCATTGGCGAAAGGACATACATTAGTGGTTCCCAAAAAAGAAGTAGATGATTTGTTTGATGTAGATGATGAAACATTAGCAGGTATGCTACCTTTTGCTAAAAAGGTAGCACATGCTTTAAAGAAAAGTATTGTTTGCAAAAGAGTAGGGATGATGGTCATCGGTACAGAAGTACCACATGCGCACCTTCACCTGATTCCTTTTCAAACAGAAGCTCAAATTTCAGTTACCCGTCCACCTATTTCATTAACGAAAACAGAAATGGAAGCAATCGCTAAGAAGGTATCAAAGGCCTTCGGTAATTGATTGTTGTATATACTTACTTCACCCTTCCTGGATTATCCTTCAAAAAATCTCCCCATCCACCATACTCTTTCCGACTAAAAAGTTTATTGGAAGTTTGATAATGATGGCAAACAGCAACGGCTAATGCATCCGTTGCATCATTAGAAGATTCGCGAAATTTTTGTTGAATAATATTTTTCAACATTCCTGCAACTTGTTCTTTAGATGCATTTCCGCTACCAGTTATGGCGAGCTTTATTTTTTTGGGAGCATATTCTCTTATTGGTAATCCTTTGACCATCGCACCTGCAATTGCAACACCTTGTGCACGACCTAGTTTCAGCATCGATTGAACATTCTTTCCAAAAAACGGTGCTTCAATCGCCATTTCATTTGGTTTGAATTCATCAATGACACCGTTAATATCTTCAAAAATTTGTTTCAACTTCTCTTGAGCATTTTTGCATTTCGTCATATTGAAAACACCCATATCGATGATTGAGATAGTATTGCCTTGTGTCTCGATGACCGCAAAACCACAGA
>CALFWW010000190.1 GCA_937928575.1 uncultured Saprospiraceae bacterium
CGAGATCAAGGCAGAAAATGTAGACATAGCCTTAGTTACGGCGAGCCTGCCTGACTGCGCCAAGCAGACAGGGCTTTCTAACGAAGATATCGGGAAATTATTCTCAAAGATAACCGTAATTATAGACTACAATTTGTATAATAATTAACTGCTCATTCCATAGTATCTCGCTTTTTTTAATCTGATCAATTTTACCCATTTCAGCAATACCTACTTAATAAATATTTTAATGTTAAACAATTTTCAGGCTGTAACTAGCTTTTAGACTAGGTTTGCTGTACCCTTCATTAATTCAATGGTCAATTCAGGAATAAGTGTGACATGCACGCCATGACTTTCTCCATAATTTTGGAATCGAATTTGCCCTACTAAATCCTTGAACAATCCTTAGGTAAATCGAGATCTTATCTTTCCCTATAACATATTGATTATCAATTCTTACTGTCTTAATTTGACTATTAGAGTTTTAATATTACATCATTCAGATTCATACTTTGTCGACAAATGCCTGGTAAAATTTACAGAATACTGTTTTTATTTTTGTTGCTTCCAGCTATAGGGATTAGTCAAATCTTGCTCGATGGTTGCGAGACAGCAGTATTTGGAATTGATGCAGATTGTTATGCAAACGGCTCGCAATATGGCGCTGGGGCAAATCAAATTACCAATTCTCATGATTGGTTTTACAACCCGCTAATTAATGGCGGGACAGGCGTTGGAATAATTGACCAATCTCAAACAAACTTTTATAAATCACAACTCCAGGCAGAAAATAACATTGCTTTTCGAATAGGTCTAAATTATCCACAAAATTCAGTTTTGGATGGTATCCGAATTATTGATGGAATTTATGCAAGAGATTATTTTGGTGGAAGCGGGACTATCGATCAAACATTTTTCAAACAAGGAGACAAAAACGGAGATGATCCGAATAATTGGTTATGTATAAGTCAAAGTGCAGTACCAAAAACAGATCTAATTGATTGCTATGCGCATTTTCGTAGGGATGGACTTAACGCTGCTGATCACCTCTGGTTAATGCTAGGATTTTCAAGAGTATCCAATACCGGAGAAAGTTATTTTGATGCCGAATTATATGCCAAGGGTATAGCCCATGGCGCAGGTGGTTTTTCCTCGGCAGGAACAGAGGAAGGCCATACAGCTTGGGCATTTGATAATGCCGGAAATATTAGTGCTGTTGGAGATTTAGTAGTTTCTGCCACATTTTCAACTTCAAATGCCCCATTAATCGAATTGAGAATTTGGGTTTCTCGTAAAGATTATAACAATACAAATCCAAGTGGATTTAACTGGGGTGCTAATTTTGATGGCGGTGGTAATGCTTCTTTATATGGATATGCTGAAGTAGTCCCACTAAACCCTTCCGTAGGATGCGCAGTTGGAAATGGAGGGACAACTCCTGCACCACCATGGGGAACCAAGGACGGTGGAGGTGCCTGGTCACAAGATTATGAATTATTTCAATTGGTTGAATATGGAATCGACCTGAACGAATTTGGTATTATTCCTGAATTTTTGATCGGTCCAGATTCAGAACCTTGCGACAATCCATTTGCAAACATATTGTTTAAATCAAGATCCTCCGCTTCTTTCACAGCTACTCTAAAAGACTTTAGCGGTCCATTCCAATTTAATTCCATTCCTTTTGTAGATGTCGAAGTTCAAGGAGATACCATCACTTGCATTGAAGAAATTGCAGAACTGATGGTAATCGATACTTCTTTTGGTGCTTACTACTACTGGTATACTAACGATGGAAATATTGTCTCCAATCCGAATGGCGTTTCCCAGGTATTGGTTGATGAGGCAGGAACTTATATTGCTGTCGGAGAAATAATTGAAGGGTGTGCAGAAGATAGAAGAGATACTTTTTATGTCCCTAATTACATTAGTATTATTGACCCCCATATTCTCTCGGATCCAAAATATGATTGTAGTTCAACCACTGACTTATCAGTAAAACCTAAAGAATTGAACTACATTTGGCAAGGTCCCAATGGGTTTACTGCAACTAGTGAAAATATCTCTGCTCCGGGTCCAGGTATTTATAGTGTGACTGCAACTGATCCGCTATCAGGATGTTTTGGCACGGATTCAATTTTTGTTTTGGAATATCCATGTCAACATGAAATTGCACCAAATGAATTACCAACAGGTGTAGATCATACCATTTGGTTGGATGAGGATGAACCAACCTTTACTATCCCATCTGATATTTCGATTGATTGCAACGCTTCACCTATTATTACTGTAACTGGAGATGTATTAGATGAAACGGACTGTGACCCAAGTATAGGAGAAGCTACTTTTTCGGATGCCACAGCTATAGCATGCGTTGGTGAGGTCATAATTACAAGAACCTGGAGTTTAACGGATGCTTGTGGAAATACGGGGACAGGAGTTCAGACAATTACACTAGAAGATACTACGCCACCTACATTTACGCCGCCAGCAGATATAACAATTGACTGTCTGTCCGATATTACAACCTTAATAACAGGGGATGTGAATGATGAAAGTGATGATTGTGATACAGGAATCTTGAACGCTGTTTTCTCAGACAATGTGCAGCCAAATGTACCATGCGTTGGCAGCGAAATTATTACAAGAACTTGGACGCTAACGGATGCATGTGGGAATGTCTCAACGGGAATTCAGATTATTACTGTACAGGATACTACTCCACCTACATTTAAGGAGTTGGACGATATCACAATTGATTGTTCAGCAAATGAAAATGATTTGACAATTACAGGTGACGTAATTAAAGAAGAAGATGATTGCGATACCGGAATTGGTCAAGCAACTTATATAGATGTCATCATTGTCGATGATCCATGTTCTGGAGCAAGAACTATTGAAAGAACATGGTCACTTGAAGATGCTTGTGGAAATATATACACAGATCTACAAATAATCACTATGCAAGATGTGGTCGGACCTACTTTTACCACGCCAGATGATGTAACGATAGAATGTGATCAAGATACTGACGATTTAGCTTTGACCGGCGATGTAACAACAGAAGATGACAACTGCGATGATACAATTGGTGAAGCAACTTATGCTGATACATTAGAGCAAGACAATCAATGTATAGGTGGTGCTATCATCAGGAGAACTTGGTCATTGACGGATAACTGCGGAAATACCACGACTGATGTTCAAGTAATTATTGTGGAAGACACAACCCCACCAGTATTTGTTCAACCGCCAAACATTACAATTGAATGTGATCTCAACGAAAATGATGTGACCATTACAGGTGAAGTTTTCAATATTTCTGACAACTGTGATTCCGCACTGGCCGAAGCAACTTATAGTGATTACTACACGCACAATTATCCATGTTCAGGAGCAGCAAGTATCCAGAGAACTTGGTCGATGGTAGATGATTGTGGAAATATATCAACTCTAATTCAAACAATTACCCAAGAAGATTCCACTGCTCCGACTTTTGTAACCCCTGCTGATATAACCATCGAATGTGATCAAGATCCTGATGATTTAAATAGTGTCGGGAATATTGCGGATGTAATTGATAATTGCGATCCGTCTGAAATTACAACAGCCTATGAAGATGTAATTACTCAGAATGATCCTTGTGATGGTGCGAAATCAATTCTTAGAACTTGGACCGCAACCGATGCTTGTGGTAATGCATCAACCGGTGTTCAAAATATCTTAATGGAAGATACAACTCCTCCGACCTTTTCAGTTCCAGTTGATGTTACTATCGAATGCGATTTAAATCCAAATGATTTTTCATTAGTAGGTGATGTGACAGATGAATTAGATAATTGTGACCCAGGAAATTTAGAAGCTACCTATTCGGATGATATTTCGCAAGATGATCCTTGTCAAGGTGCAAAAGTCATTACAAGAACCTGGACATTGACAGATAATTGTGCTAATGTAACAACAGGTACACAATTAATTACTTTAGAAGATACAACCCCACCAACTTTTACAACACCAATAGACATCACGATTGAATGTGAAATGGATGCAACAGATTTAACGTTGGTAGGTGATGTAATAGATGAAGCGGACAATTGTGATCCCAATAGCTTAGAAGCCAGTTATAC
>CALFWW010000191.1 GCA_937928575.1 uncultured Saprospiraceae bacterium
ATCTTCGTTAGAAAGCCCTGTCTGCTTGGCGCAGTCAGGCAGGCTCGCCGTAACTAAGGCTATGTCTACGTTTTCTGCCTTGATCTCGAAAAATTTTCCTTCCAAATATATCCGCACTTTTAGACTACAATTTGTATTAAAACAACGTGTGCTGTATGTTGTTTTAGATGCATCTAGATGTAACGAAGGCTTCACAAAATTTATATGTTAAAAAATCACGAGCCATTGTAACGTTTTCTAATCTAAAAGCGCTAAGTTATATTGACGTAAATAGACCAAATAATCGCTTTCCTAGACCAAAAATGAAAAAGGTATTAAGCGGTTAGTATATTTGTATCAAGTAACGTCTATTCAAAAAACCTCCTTATGAAAAAATTAATACTACTCACTTTATTATTTACTAGTGGCTTTGCATTTAATTCAAATGCACAACTCAACATGAATTTTGTTGGGCAACTAGAATATACACAAGACTTAAATGATATTTGGGGATATGCCGCACCTGATGGAACGGAGTATGCACTCGTTGGTACACGTACCGGATTTTCAATCGTAAGTTTAGCAGATCCTTCTAGCCCGACAGAAGTTGCTTTTATTCCTGGCGGGAGTACCACTTGGAGAGATGTCAAAACTTGGGGTGAGACGGCCTATGTTGTATGCGACAATTGCCCGGATGGATTATTAGTAGTAGACCTTTCTGATTTGCCCAATAGTGCTCCGTTTTTTCATGTGACCGATATAGAGAATGTTGGTACATTAGGACCAGCACACAATATTTATATTGATGAATTCGGATACGCTTATTTATCTGGATCCAATTTGAATAGTGGAGGGATGATTTATTTTGATTGTTTCACAACGCCAGGCACCCCAATATGGGCGGGCGCTGCACCTCCTGTATATTCACATGACGTTTATGTGCGAGACAATAAAATGTATAGCTCCGAAATCAATAATGGAGTTTTTACCATTTATGATGTCACAGATAAAAACAATACAATTGCATTAGGATCTCAAGAAACGGAATTTAGCTTTACACACAATAGTTGGTTGTCTGATGATAGCAATATCCTATTCACAACCGATGAACAAGCCAATGCACCAGTTGGTTCTTATGACGTTTCCGATCCTGCTGATATTGTCGAATTAGATCAATTCCGACCATTGGAAACATTAGGAGATGGAGTCATCCCACACAATGTACACGTATGGAATGATTACTTGATTATTTCCTATTATACGGATGGATGTATTTTGGTAGATGCTGCACATCCAGATAATTTAGTAGAAGTTGGAAATTTTGATACCTTCATTCCAGCAGCAACTGGATTTTTAGGAGCATGGGGAGCCTATCCATATTTACCATCCGGTTTGGTTTTAGTATCAGATATTGGAGGTGGGCTGTATGTTTTAGAACCCAACTATGTTAGAGCTTGCTATTTGGAAGGAAATATAACGGATGCTTCTACTGGTAATGTAATTCCAGGAGCAACGGTTTCTTTGGATATGACCAATGTGCAAGATAACACAGATGCATTTGGTAATTTCAAAACGGGGTATGCTATTCCAGGGAATTACAACATTACTGTTTCCGCTCCTTCATTTGCATCTCAGACCGTGCAGGCAGATTTGATTAATGGAGAAATCACACTTGTTAATGTTGCATTAAACCCTCTGACACCATTTGCAATATCAGGAAATGTAGTAGAAGTAACTTCTGGAATTCCAATACCTAATGCTCAGGTTGTCATTGTCAATGATGACTACGAATATGAGGTTCAAACCGATGCTTCAGGTGCATTCAATATCCCTGCATTTTTTGAAGGTTTCTACAGTGTGTATGCTGGAAGTTGGGGACACAATACAGAATTAGTAGAATATAACATTAATCCTACATCCAATGAGGTGCAAGTTCAATTAACACCTGGATATGAGGACAACTTCGTTTTAGATCTTGGTTGGACCGTTTCTGGCTCAGCTAATACAGGAGATTGGGAACGAGGAATACCAATCGGAGTTTTTGTAGATCAACCTGGATTTTCATTTTGGCTAACTCCCGAAACTGATTTACCAGAAGATTTAGGCAACTACTATTACACCACCGGTAATGGAGCGGACTTTTTTGAAGATGCCGTAAATGGAGGAGTAACTCGATTGGAATCACCGGCAATAGATATGACCAATTGGTTTGAACCGACTGTTTCTATTTACTATTATTTCTTTAATGTCAATACTGATAATATCTCTGATGGCAACGATGCAATTAATTTCAAAATAAACAATGGAATTGAAACCAAATTAATGGAATCGTTTAATCCTGAAGAATTGACATTACCTGAGTGGACACAAGTAACTTATAATGTCGCTGATTATATTGCCGTAACAGAAAATATGTCCTTGATTGTGGATACGGCCAATGATGACGGAAATGAAATCACAGATGCTTCTGTTGACTTCTTCCAAGCCTTTGATGCAAATCCAAACTCAATTACGCAACCGATCGCAGAAGGTATTTCAGTAGCAGTATTTCCTAATCCTTCAACCGATCAATTTGTCGTTACTTACGATATCGAAACTAATAAAAATGCTTTATTAGTAGTCACCAACATACTAGGACAAGAAATTTCGAAAATAAGTTTGGAAAATAATATTGGACAAACAAATATTGGTGCTACCTTAGATGCGGGTATTTATTTTGTACAAATAGAAAATGAAGGATTGAAAACTGTGGCCACAAAAATTGTGAAGCAGTAGTCAAAATCAATTGACAAAATCCTGATTTCCAAAAACAAACGCAATTGCTGCGAACGCTTTTTTTAGCATTTTATATTTTTCTCTTTGAGTTAATCGTTTACCAACCTGTTCAGTTTGTATTGGATAGGTTGGTAGGGGATCGACCACCGTTCATCCACTATGTCTATTGGTCGGTTTCAATATTGGCCATTCTTTCCATCATTATCATTGCCGTTTTTCCACTTCATAAAACCAAGCCAAGACTCAATTCCATTATTCGGGCATTCATGATGCCGGTCATGATTTCCAAAGTCATTATTTTGATTCCTGCTTTATTGATGTGGTTGATTATTTTATTTATGGAAACATTTGGGACGGCTACCTCAACTGTTGATGTATTCCAATCCAACTTTGCAACTTCCCTGATTATCTTTGGCGCTGGACTCATGTGTTTACTCTGGTATGGAACCCTCTTCAATCCACATAGATATAGGGTGCATCATGTTGTAATACCTTCTTCTGATTTGCCAGCTGAAATGGACGGGTATAAAATTGTACACATTTCTGATCTTCATGCTGGCTCTATCACACGAATTGAGCAATTTGAAAAAGCCATTAATTTAATCAACAAAGAAGCAGCTGACCTGGTGGTGTTTACGGGAGATCTAGTAAATTCTTTTCCGAGCGAAATGAATGATATCCTAGAAAACTTACTTCGAATCCAATCCAAAAATGGTGTTTATTCAATTTTGGGAAATCATGATTATGGGGATTACATCCGTTTTCCCAGTCGTGATGAAAAAAGACTAAATTTTGAAGAAATCTTGGCAATGCATAAAAACGCAGGTTGGAAATTATTGCGCAATGAATCAGTCGAATTGCAAGATAATTTTGTGTTAATTGGCACAGAAAATATTTCGGCAAAATCCACTTTCAAAAATTATGGCAAAATGGATCAAGCATTTTTGGGAGCTGAAGATGCTGATTTTAAAGTGTTGTTAAGTCACGATCCCACACATTGGAAAAGTGAAGTGATACATAAATACAAAGATATCGATCTGACCTTGTCTGGGCATACTCATGGATTGCAATTTGGGATTGAGATTCCTGGTGTTTTTAAATGGAGTCCATCTCAATTTATTTACAAAGAATGGGCTGGATTATATCAAGAAGGTGTACAATATCTCTATGTAAATCGTGGTTTAGGTACCTTATGGTATCCGGGTAGAGTGGGGATTCTACCTGAGATCACCTCAATTACACTGAAAAAAATATAATCCAGGCTTATGAACTTGGTTATAATTTGTAAATTCACATCAGTATACTAAGTACACAAAAATGAGAATTAAACAGCTTCACTACCTATCTTGGATTGTTTTAGCCCTTCTAATTTCAATGCAGTGGTCTTGTACCTCCGAAGGCACTGTAGAAGATAAACAAAAGGATGTTGATTTCTACAAGCAAATTGTTGGAGAATGGGTCATCACGGCAGCAGAAAAAAGTGGAAAAGCAACTGGAATGTTAGAAGGTGCCTACTTTAAATTTCAACCTGAAAATAAAATGGCCACCAATCTGACCGGTTCAGAAATTACCTACGATATTGAGGTCAAGAAAAATGTAATTCAACAAAAGGGAAATGTTGAAGTATTTTATACGATTGAGTCTATTCAAGATACCACAATGGTCCTCACCTTCAACATGCGAGGTTATCCTTTCAAACTAAACTTGACAAAATCCTAGATGCTCAAAATCGTCGTCGCTTCTAAAAATCCAGTAAAAATTAACGCTGCAAAAGTTGGTTTTGAAGCCATGTTCAATGAAGAGGTAGAGGCTATTGGTGTATCGATTCCTTCTGGAGTTTCGGATCAACCGTTGACCGATGAAGAGACCAGACAAGGTTCTGAATTTAGAGCTAATGGTGCGAAGACAAAAGTTCCAAATGCAGATTACTGGGTTGGCATCGAAGGTGGTGTAGACAAACTAAACGGCGTCATCCATACTTTTGGGTGGATTACTATTCTTTCAAAAAATAAAACAGGACAAGCTCGTTCCGCAACCATCCCGTTACCAAATGCAGTGGAAGCTGGACTTCAAAATGGGGAGGAGTTAGGAGATATCAATGATCGCCTTTTTCACAAAGATAATTCAAAGCAAAACATGGGGACTTCCGGAATCCTAACCAACGGGGTTATGGATCGATTGGAGTTGTATCGTCATGCCATGGTTTTAGCGCTTATTCCGTTTGTTAACGAGGAGTTGTATTAGACTCGTGATTTGCTTCGCTCATCACTTTTAGACCGCTAACGCTTTAAGACCGTACCTAGCTTTGCTTGGTACTTTTAGACCGCCCTCGGCTTTAAGACTGCTTCTGGTAGGGATAGGCCCTATTGTTCAATTTGAAACTGGTAGAACGGGAAGAATGAATTGAACTAGAAATATAGAAACCAAGAGAAGCAGTCTTAAAGCGAAGCGGTCTAATAGCAAGGAGCGAAAGCAACTTGCGGTCTTAAGTCTTAAAGTACCAAAGGTACGGTCTAAATAAATCACCAAAGCGATTTATAGTCTTCCTATAGGCACTCACTCATTTGTATTTGCCCTCCAGAAATATTAAATTTATATTTCAGACTTAGGTTTTATACTATGAAAAAAATAACGTTATCCTTCTTGCTCGCAATTTCGACGATTGTATCCATTTTCGCAATAGATGCCAGTGTTTCGACTGCGACTTTTACGACCATCCATCAAAACTATATTGAGATTTATACCTTGATCGTGGGTTCCACTGTCAATTTTGTTTCGGTAGATAGCGATAGTATTAATCGTCAAGCATCCGTACAGATGATGGTTACTTTCAGAAAAGATAGTACGATTGTAAAATTTGATAAGTACAATTTGCAAAGTCCGATTTCTGAAAAGCCAGTCAATTTCATTGATTTGAAAAGAATTTCATTAGAGAATGGAACGTACGAAATGGAAATCTACATTCACGATAATCAGAAAATTGGGAATGCAGGCACTTTTAAAAGTCAAGTAGTGGTCGACTATCAAGATGATCGATTGGAACAATCCGATATTCAATTGTTAGGTTCATTTAAAAAACAAGAAATCGATTCTCCGTTTAATAAAAATGGGTTTTATTTAGAAGCGTTGCCGTTCAACTTTTATAGCAAGAAGCAGAATGAACTCATGTTTTATAATGAGATTTATAATGCGGATAAATTCATTGGTGATGATTACATGTTTAGTTACATCATTGAAAAAGTTTCCAATGTTAGTGATAACAAGCAAATTTTAATTGGTCATAAAAAGAGAAAACCCAAACCAATTGATGTGGTACTGATGAAGGTAGATATTTCAGAAATTCCATCAGGGAATTACAACTTCATCGTAGAAATTAGAAATCGCGAAAAAGAATTGTTAAGTAAACGATCCATTTTCTTTCAAAGAGCTAATCCTGAGCTTGTTTTAAGTGAGAAAGAAATGAATGAAACCGCGTTGGAAAATGAATTTGTGGGCGAATTATCCGATGAAGATTTGGAATATAGTCTGAGAGCAATTGCGCCCATTGTAGATCAAGGAGACAGTGAATTACTCAATCTTTTGATTGCTGGAAATGAAGTAGAAGCACAGAAAAGATTCCTTTATGCTTTCTGGTCGCAAAAACATCCTAATTTTCCTCAACAGGGATATGATGATTTTATGGAAGTGGCTCGTGCTGTCGACAATTTATATGAATCTGGTTTTGGCTATGGTTTTGAAACAGACAGAGGATATATTTATATGAGGCATGGTCAACCGGATGATATCGTTACTGTTGATTCGGAGCCTACCGCACCTCCGTATGAAATCTGGATTTATAATCGAATTCAATTGACAGGTCAACCCAATGTCAAATTCCTTTTCTACAATCCGACTTTGAGCCCAGGCAATTATCAATTGTTGCATAGCAATGGACGAGGTGAAATACAAAACCGCAATTGGAAATATGAACTTTATAAAGATTCTCCTAACAATAGAATGGGAAGTGATTTCAATCCTGATTTTGAAATAGGAACTGGCGTGAATAGGAGAGCTGAGGAGTATTTTAATGATTTTTAGTTCATAATTTGAGACACCATAAAAAAGGCTGGTCAATAATTTTCGTTCGAACTAAAAGTTTTGCTGAGCCCTTTTTAGGTAGTGCCAACCCTCGCAGCCTTCAGACACTCCGCAATTTTCAAAAAATCTGCCGCCTCATTATAAACATTTGGTGATACCCGAATTGCATTCCCTCTGAACGAAACAATCACCTTACATTCCTTCAATTCATGACGTAATTTATCCTTATCAATTTCTTTTGGAAGATAGACGCCAAATAAATGATCTGCCCGTGTTTCTGGTGAAGCGAGAATCCCTCCTGCTTCTTTTACAACTTCAAGTGAGTCAATACCAATAGATTGGACATACGATTGAATATGCTCTACACCCCATTCCAGCAACTGTTTCAAGCAAGCTTCCAACATTGGTAATACAATAAAGTTGCTACTTTGCCCAACCATATAACGCATTGCACCCGATTTGTAAGCCGATTCATAATCAACTAATTTTTCAAAAAGATGACTGTCTTTTCGATTCATCCAACTTTCTTCGATAGGAGTACCATCATCAAAACGAGGACCATAATAGGCTAACCCACATCCATAAGGTGAAAACATCCATTTATAAGTGGAACATATTAAAGCGTCCGGATTTATTGCTTGCACATCAAACGGAAGGGCACCAACTGATTGAGTACCGTCAATGATCAAATAAGCACCTACTTCATCTGTCTTTTTCCGAATAGCTTTTAAGTCATACTTTGTTCCATCTGCCCAATGTACAGATCCGATTGCCACGACTTTTGTTGAAGAATCAATCGCATTTAGGATACGTTCGTTCCATAATTCACCAGAAGGAAGTGTTTTGTTAGGATTTTCAATTATTTTCAAATTGGCACCTCTTTCTTTAGCAACTCTTTCCCAGATATAATAATTCGAAGGAAACTGTTCGTCCAAAATGATGATATCATCTCCTTTTTTTAAATCGATATTGTTGGCTGCATTGGACAAGCCATAAGACGAACTAGGAATCAATACAATTCGATTGGGATCTGGTGCATTGATTAATTGTGCAAATAATTTCTGAGATCTTTTAAAAGGTTCGAAAAAGTCTCCGGCGTTGATGAGCGAGGGATCGTTATTTTGAGAAACCGCTTCCCATCCAATTTTTTCGACGTGCTTCATCAGTGGACCTCTGTAGGCACAGTTGAGATAAGTGATATCTGATGGAAGTGAAAATTTATCTTTTTGGCAGCTTAACATGGAGTTGAGTTTTAAAACAAAATAATAGATTTAAATCAAGTTACGAAATTCAGAAGGGATGACAATAAGTTTTGAGTAATTTTAGATCTCAAACCGCGATCGACTTATCCAAAAGCTCTTCCAATTTTTCATTGAACAAATCATACGTCGGCAGGTTGTTATGTGTTGCACCAGGGATGGTTGTGAAGTTGTCTTTTCCAGGAGCAAGTTTGGAAAATTCTACTGCGAATTTATAAGGAATTAATTCATCTGCGGTCCCATGGAAAATATGTACGGGGCAATTGATGTTAGGAATATGTAAGTCATTTCTGAATTGTGTTTTTAACAATAAAGAAACGGGGAAAATTTTAATTGCCTTTTGAGCCAGTTGCGTAATACTTTTAAAAGGTGTTTCTAAAATAAGATAGGATGGGTTGACTTTTGTTGCCAGACAAGTAGCCACCCCGGAACCCAAGGATCGGCCATAAAGTATGATGTCTTTTTCAGGGACTATTTTTTTCAACTCATTATAAATAAAAAGACAATCACTATGCATATTCGCTTCATTTGCTCGACCTGAACTTTTACCATATCCTCGATAATCGGGCATCAAAACATTGTATCCAAATCGAGTCAAATTTGCTGCTTCCAATCCCCAACTATTCAAACCTCTTGCATTGCCATGGAGATAGTAAATCGTGCCTTTTGGTTTGTCTACTTTAAAATGGAGTGCATTGATCTTAATGCCAGGTGCTGTTTCATAAAATTTTTCCTCTGCATCCGGAAATTCATTGAATGGGTAATCCTGTGTTAATTTGGTTGGATAATAAATAAATCTATCCTGCATTAAATACAAGATCAGTCCTATAAATGAGTAGATAGAAAGGCATCCTAAAATTAACGTTCCCATTAAACTTATGAGTATCAATAGTTAGTGACAAATGTCTAACATTAACTTGAAAAAGAAGTGCTAATTACATAAGATTTTGACTAAATAAAGATATTTTTACTATTCAACGATTGAATTATGAGAGCTATATTTATTATTTGTCTATTTATATTTTCATTCGCTGTTGTTTGTAATGGACAAAGCGACATTAATGTTGATGATCGGCTGGTTGGTTTGTATAGCCCTTCTCAACTAAATCAGCTAAAAGAAAGCAACCCACAATTTTTAGAAAGGTTGAATTTCTATCTTGATCATGCTTTTATCATCACGGATCAAAACGAAAAAAAACCTACAGAATTATCAGGTAACGTGACCATTCAGGACTTGGAAAATTTCAATATTCTTAAATTGGAAAAAGAACAAGACTTAAAAAGGTCATGGGACAAAATTAGTGCTTACAAAATTGAAGGAACCAATAAACTTTTGGTGTATCACGCGGGACGCAATTTCAATCGTGATTTTCAGAAGCATTATAGAAAAATTCAAAATTAGTATTCTGTTATCCCTTTAAATTCCAATATCCTTATGAAGAAATATTTTCTTCTCTTTATGTACTTTTTCATCTCTGGTGCATTAACTGCGCAGAATATTATCATGTCTGATGGTACGTTCACGCAATGCAACGGCTTTCTCCAAGATAGTGGTGGTGCAAATGGTAGTTATGGCAACAATGAAAACTTCACCTTAACGATTTGTTCCAATAATCCGGATGTGGATGGTTCTCATATCAATATTCAGTTTCCTGGAGTTGATATTGCAGCGGGAGATATGTTATGCTTTTTTGATGGTCCAGATGTTACCGCCCCAATGTTGTCTTGTCATGATGATTACCAAGTTCCACAAATTACAATCCAAGCAACAGCTGCAAACGCTTCTGGATGTTTGACAATGACATTTGTTTCAGATGGAGCAGGTACAGCACAAGGGTGGAATGCCGCGATTAGTTGTGTCCCTTCCTGCCAAACCATTATTGCGGATCTGGTGAGTTCAATTCCTGAAGTGATGCCAGTAGATACCGGGTGGATCGATGTATGTCCGGGTGATCGCGTCTTTTTTACTGGAGCTGGAATTTACCCTCAAGATGGGTTGGTTTACAATCATTCAGATCTGACCTCCAATTTTGAATGGAATTTTGGTGATGGAGATATTGGATATGGTCCAAATGTCTCACATCGATATGATGAACCCGGTGGATATATTGTACAATTAAAGATTACCGATCAATTAGATTGTTACAGCACTAATTTCATAACACAACGTATACGAGTATCGGGTCCTCCTAATTATAATTTGTTGGCTGACTTACCGGCGGAAATGTGCGTTGGTGATACAGTTAGCCTCTCTGCTGTCGTATCCTCAAATGATTCTATCTATACGCTTGAAATAGATCCTGAAGAATATAGTTTTCAGCTGGAAGGGGTTCGTTCTGATTCCGTTGCACTACCAGATGGAACGGGAGAAGTTTACTATACACCCATTGCTTTTTCTGATTTTTCTCCAGGACAATTTTTGGGTTCTGCAAATGACATTGTAGAAGTTTGTGTTGTGATGGAACATTCCTATTTAAGAGATTTAGTCATAAGATTAGAATGTCCCGACGGTTCAGAAATAACACTGCATGAATTTGCAGGAGTCGGAAGTGGAGGTGAGACATTTCTAGGAATTCCTTTCGAAAATGATGAAGGAACGACACCAGTACAAGGAACCGGATTTGAATATTGTTGGACGGCAACTGCACCCAACACTTGGATAGAATACTGCGATATCAATGGTGATCCACAGACTTTACCAGCAGGGGATTATGCCCCTTTTGAGGGTTTCGATAACCTTATAGGTTGTCCAATGAATGGAGAATGGCGAATAAATGTCGAAGATTTGTGGGGAATTGACAATGGCTGGATCTTTTCATGGTCAATTTCTTTTCAAGAATCACTCTATCCGAATATTGAAACATTCACACCAAGTGTGGATTCTTTTAATTGGGTGGATCAAGCCTCCATTGTTTTCTACGAACCAGATTCAATTGTGAGTGTTCCTCAAAATGCAGGAACTGCTAATTATGTGTTTGAAGTGTTTGATGGATTCGGTTGTACATGGGATACAGCACTTAATGTCACTGTGTTGCCAGCTACGCATCCGGATTGTTATAATTGTGGTGAAAATGTAGCACTATTAAACGATACCTTGATCTGTGAAGGCGAATCCGTTCAGTTTGATATCAACTATTTTGGCCCAACTAGTGATGAGGTTGTTTTTGAGTCTTACCCACTTTATGCAATTGGGAACGAAAACCATCCACTTAATAATCCATATGAATCCAGAATTACAATTACGAATGTTAATCCAGCAGTTGTCGTAGATCCTCAAACAAATATCTGCCGAGTATGCTTGGATCTGGATACTGATTTTGCAAGTGATATCCACCTTTACTTAATTTCACCAGATGGTCAATACTTAGAACTTTCGACCACAAATGGAGGTGGCGGAGATAATTATACCAACACTTGTTTTACGACCACGGCGACCGTTCCTATTCAGACAGGGACCGCTCCTTTTACAGGCGATTTTATCCCAGAAGGAAACTGGGCTGATTTGGATGGCAGCCCAATCAATGGAGATTGGACCTTATCGGTTTCGGATGCATTTGGATTGAATGATTATGGGTTTCTCAGGACATGGAGTATTTGTTTTAATTCCGAAAACAATGTAACCTACACATGGGAAAACAATTCCACACTATCTTGTTCCAATTGTCCAGACCCAACAGTTACACCCACAACGACTGAAGAATATTATTTAGTGGTTGAAGATAGTTATGGATGTGTGCATAAAGACACGGTACAAGTTGAAGTGCAACAACAATTGGCAGGACCTACAATAATTAATTGTTTATCATTAGAAAACGGTGTTGCTGAGATCGAGTGGGACGCACTCGGAGGAGCAACCGGATACGAAGTAAGTATCAATAATGGACCCTGGATTGCAGCATCCGAAGCACAGTCCCATATCCTGACAGGA
The DNA here is from genome assembly GCA_937928575.1 of uncultured Saprospiraceae bacterium. Lineage (GTDB taxonomy): Bacteria > Bacteroidota > Bacteroidia > Chitinophagales > Saprospiraceae > CALDGQ01. The sequence continues at coordinate 12,019 of CALFWW010000191.1, forward strand.
TTAAGTAATAATGAAGTGATCAATATCCGAGTCAGAGGTATCGCACCCTCTTCTAATTGCAGTGTCGCTATAACGGATTACAGCTGTACCTATGAGCTTCCATGTTCTCTTGCTGGGAATTTAATCGATGTTACGAGTACTAGTTGTTATGGAATTGCAGATGGTGTAGTCAATGTTTCTGCTTTTGATGGTATCAATCCAATTATGTTTTCCTTAGATGGTCAGCCATTTCAATCTTCTGGAAGTTATCTGGGAGTCGCAGGTGGAGCACATTTTATTGAGATATTGGACGATGAACAATGTATCGATACTTTATTTTTCACAGTACCGCAACCGGATTCCATTGCAATTACATTTGATGTAGATAGCACTGGATGTGCGGCAGGAGATGATGGGATGGCAACGGCGAATGTCAGTGGTGGTCAAGGTTTTTATACTTACAGTTGGAATACCCTTCCTGCACAAATAACACAGACTGCAACAAGCCTTACTGCTGGAATTTTCTCAGTCACAGTGACCGATTCAAATGATTGTACTGGAGTGGAAGAGGTAGAAGTTTTTCAACCCCTACAATTAAATGCGGTGACGTCTCAGGATTCGGTGTCTTGTTTTGGCGTAGCAGATGGATCAGCATCTGTGAGTGCAAGTGGAGGTACGCTTCCATATACATTTGCTTGGAGCTCGGGAGATATCGCCTCAACGGCAATTGATTTGCCAGCTGGCAACTATGAAGTTACCATCACCGATGCAAACAATTGTAGTATAATCGAGTCTGCAGTAGTGCTTTCTCCTCCTGAAATTATTATTCAAACAACAGACGTACAAGATGCTTTCTGTTTTAACGGCAGTGATGGAGCAGCTACGGTTTTCGCTTCTGGCGGAGTACCTCCTTTTACCTACCAATGGAATGATCCTGCTAATCAAATGGATTCAACCGCAACAGGTTTAACGGCAGGAATATATACTGTAGTCGTGACAGATGCCGATGGCTGTACCAACATGAGTATGGTGACGGTCGGAGAGGGTGATCCAATCAATATGATGTTTTCAGTTACGGCTGCAACTTGTTGGGATAGTCCAGATGGAACCGCTACTGTTAATGCATCTGGTGGTGTTGAGCCTTTTACTTTTTTGTGGAATGATCCTACTGGGCAAACGGATTCTATTGCAATTGGATTACTGCCTGGAAGTTATATCGTATCTGTTACTGATGCCAATAATTGTACAACAACCGGAAATGTATTTGTACCTGCGCCCTCTCAGATTGATTTGATGATTTCTGCAACCACCACCTCTTGTCCTAATATCGATGATGGGACGGCGACCATTGTTGCTTCGGGTGGAACTGGACCTTATACCTATCAATGGAATGATCCGTTGATGCAACAATCTGATTTGATTTTTAATTTGGTTCCTGGCGTTTATACGGTCACTGTAACAGATGATAATATGTGTCAAGCGGTTGATTCCATTGAAGTGATTTCCCCAAATGCTTTGACTATTTTGTCGATCACTCCAACTTCAGCTAGTTGTTTTGATGAAAATGATGGAGCTGCAGAAGTAATGTTAGAAGGAGGAACGGCGCCTTATAGTTTTTTATGGAGCGACCCATTAATGCAATTTGCCAATCCAGCTATTAATTTGTTTGCCGGAACTTATTATGTGACCGTGACCGACGCAAATAATTGTGAAGTTCAAGACTCCATAATCGTTACTGAACCCAATCTATTATCCTTAAATGTGAATTGGGCTGATGTTTTATGTTTTGATGAAGCGACAGGTAGTGCAAGTGTGACTGCTACTGGCGGTACAATGCCATACGCTTATGCATGGAGCAATATGGAAACAAATGCTACCATTACCAATCTTGAGGACAATACTTATTTTGTTACCGTTACCGATTTAAATGGATGCCAACAAGATACTTTCGTAACAATTACAGAGCCAACAACACCAATAACAACCAGTATAGGACAAAATTTAGTTGGTTGTTTTGCTGCAAATCAAGGAGTCGCCGAAGTCGTTGCGATGGGCGGTACAGGAATGAATTATACCTATGAGTGGAGTAGTGGTGCTACTACTTCGGTCGCAGCCAATTTGAGTGCAGTGTGGCAGTATGTAACTGTTACAGATGAAAATAATTGTGAAGTGTATGATTCAATTTTGATCCAGGAATATGCAGAAATAACCGGAAATATCATCACCATTCAACCTTCTTGTTTTGGTGCTGCCGACGGTCAAGTGGGAATCAATATTGTTTCGGGAGGAGTAGGTTCAGGAAATATTACGGATTACACTTATGAATGGAATACAACCCCTGTTCAGACTGGTGACTTTATTCAAGGTCTGGTAGGAGGTGTTAGCTATACAGTTACGATTACAGATATGGATGGGTGCTCAGGAACTGCGTCTATATTGTTAGAAGATCCGCCGTTAATACAAGCTAATCCAACGATAAACAATGTTACTTGTAATGGTTTAAGCGATGCTTCCATTACGGTAAATCCAATAGGGGTAAATGCTACCTATGCCTATGAATGGGATGCGAATACAAATAGTCAGACAACCCAAACCGCATCTAACCTTTCAGCTGGGTCCTATTCAGTAACCATCACGGATGATATGAATTGTGCAATGGATACGATCATCATGGTTGAAGAACCAGATCTTTTACAGCTTAGTTTAGAAGCAACGATTAATCCTTGCAGTCAAGATTCATTAGGAGTTATTGTACCCACCGTTAGTGGTGGAACTTCCCCATATTTTTATCAATGGTCGAATGGTCAAACTACTTCATCAGCATCAGGTCTGGGGAATGGTGTTTATGCTGTGACTATTATTGATGTCAATGATTGTGAAATTACAGATTCAATTGAAATATTAACCGTAGAACCATTGTGGGCGATTGTTAGTGCTGATTCCGTACAATGTTTTGGTGATGCCAATGGATCCATAACAGTAGAACCGCAAGGTGGATCTGCACCTTATTCCTACAGTTTAAATGGAATAGATTATGGAGGAGCAAGCACGATGATTGGCTTGACCGCCGGTTATTACTCTGTTTATGTAAGAGATGTTAACGGATGTGTTTGGACCATCGGAAAAGAAGTAGAAAGTCCAGAAGAGTTTATGGTTTTTACAGCCGCCGATTCTTTATTTATGGAATTAGGAGATAGTGTCCGACTGTTTAGTTCGTGGGAAAATGGAAGAGGTTTTGTAGAGATGTTTTGGACAGCACCTTATGAAGGAACACTGTCATGCGTCTGTCCAGCACCATGGGCCGATCCTGATTTTACAACCGACTACGAATTGTATGGAATTGATGAATATGGATGCGAAGATACAGATCAACTGCGAGTAATTGTCAATAAGCCAAGAGGTGTTTTTGTGCCAACAGGATTTACACCGAATGATGATGGCGTCAATGATCAGTTATTTGTATTTGGAAGAATTGGTACTAAAGTGATGACTTATAGAATTTATGACCGCTGGGGAGAACGAGTTTTTGAAGCAGCTGATTATTTAGTCAATGATGAAACACAGTCATGGGACGGAACTTTTAGATCCAAACCGTTGCCAGCAGGTATTTATCAATGGATGGTTGAAGTTGAATTTTTAGATGGAATTACAGAAGTATTTTTTGGTCATACCACATTAATTAGATAACCAAGTCAAGGAAACAATATGCAAACAAGAATAACATTTTTCATTTTACTCACTGCTTTTTTCTTTTCCAACTTGGAAGATTTGAAAGCACAAGATCCTAGGTTTTCTCAATTTCCTTCTGCGCCGGTATATCTAAACCCTGCAATGACAGGAGTCTTTGATGGGACATTTCGTTTTTCTGCCAATTATCGGGAGCAATGGGCGAGCATACTAGGTGATGTGCCATTCCGAACCATCAGTGCGGCATTTGATGGACGAAGTCAAATCATGAAAACAGACTACATTGGATACAGTTTGATTGCAATGAGAGATGAAGCAGGGTCTAGTCGTTTCGGTCAGACCATGGCGATGGTAGGCGCATCCTATTTGAAAAAATTGGGAGGTAATAAATATGCTTTCAACGATCAATATTTAATTGCAGGAGCACAGGTCGGTGGTGGTCAATATAATGTTGAGTGGAGTAAGCTTTGGTTTAGTCGTCAGTTTAACACAACAACACAATTACCAGATCCTGATAACTTGGGTTCTGGAGAGCCAAGCGGAAATTCAGGTCAAACAACTTCAAATTTTTATACAGATGTGAATGCTGGATTGATGTATTATACAATTTTTGACAACAATAAAAGTATCTATGGTGGATTAGCGATCAACCATTTGACACAACCGAAAATACGTCTTTTCGATGAATCCAATGAAGCATTATATATGCGTTGGGTAGCTCATTTTGGAGGAGAATTTCCGATTACAGATGAGTTGAGTATGTTACCTGCTTTTTCTTGGATGGCACAAGGACCTTCTCGGTCTGTACAAGTAGGAAGTAATATACGTTATAGCAATCATGACTGGAGAGAATTGGCAATAAGAGCAGGATTGTGGTGGCACATGGTCAATAAATTGGAGAGAGGAGTTAGTGGTGATGCTTTGATTTTTTCAGCTATTTTGGAAATCGAAAATGTAAACATTGGATTCTCTTATGATATCAATACTTCTGTTTTGAATCTAGCAACGAACTCCAGAGGTGCTTACGAAATATCTGTTATTTATGTACAACCTTCTAGAGAACGGATTAAGGTTAAGTGTCCTAAGTTTTAGTTCACTCTTTTGAATCTATAATTTTGGTGTATTCGAATGAAATAATCGTATATATCTTATCATCCATTACTGTAGCCTTCGCAAAAAGTCGATCATCTTTATAAACGTATTTAATAAACCACTTCCCACTGCTATGTTTTTCGATTATTGGATTTCCAAAATTATCATACTTCTTTTCAAATAATCCTTCATGGGAAAATGACTTTAATGTTAAATACTTGTTTTTCCCCTTATGAAAAAATTTAGTTCTCCAAAGTGGCCAATGCATTATGTTAGTTTCTTTACCACCCGTATAAATTTTCACTTCTTTTCTATATTGCATTATTGTATCATTGACCGTTGTAAATGAATCAAGATATATGCATTCATTATTTACAAGATATTCAGTAGTTTTTAAATTTTGATCCTCTCCATATTTTAGTTTGTATAATGCCGAAATAGTGTCGTGCGGTTCTGAAAATCGTTGGACAATTTGACTGTTTATTGTATCGTAGTCGTATATCATTTTTGAAGAATAATTCCAATTTAAATTCTTTAGAATCTTATCGACTTTCTTTTTCTTTTTTCTTTCAAGATTTATATTTTTCTTAGGATTATAAATTGACACTTCAATAATTTTTCCAGAATTATCGTAGGAAATCGATTGCTTCGTTAATTTTAATTGCATTTTACCATCCTTCGACTTATGGCGATTAATTCTAACGATGCTTTTTAATTTACCTTTTTCATTAAATCTGTATCGTGCTTGAAATTTTGGTCGAGGAGAATTGTAAGTCGAATAGCTTTGTGTATACTCTGTTAAAAAGTATTCACTTTCGCTTTTACCAAAATCATTTTCAATGTCATCATATTGTTGGAATACACCTGTGTAAGATTCAATTTGTCCTATTGATGGTGGAGAGGAAAGTAAACTCAGAATAAATATTGAGTTAATTTTTTTTAATCCCATAACTAAATTTTATTGAGGCTAAATCTTTACATTATATCTATAGTTGTGTATAAAATGTTACCCTCAAGTACTGAAATTTTGAATAAATTAATTTTCATTTCAATAACTAACATAAACCTTATACTCATAACTAATCTCCTTCTCCTCACCAGCTTTAACACTCATTTCCCAACAGACATCCGTAAAATCATTGACAGCGTTGCCAACCCCTTTTGGTGCTTTCAACCATTTTTCAGAAGAATTTAATAATTCTCCAACAATTGATCGACGTATATTTAGATCAATCTTTTTATTTTTATAATTTTTGATATTCACCTTGCCTTCTACTGTAATCAAATGGTATTGTTTGTTGTTTTTCTTCTTGGCGTTATCTTCTCTTTTAATTGATTTTTCAATATGAGAAACCTGCACATCTGGCGCTTCAGTTAATTTAATGAACGAATGTCCTTTGATAGGAGTATAAAACATTCTGTCTTGACTAATTGGCTTCCGAACTTCATCTTTTTTTACGACCAATGCAGCACCAGAAGTCCACGGGAAAGCACTGTTATTGTTTACCTTTACAGAATGTATTGTAGGATTTTGAGTTGCAGGTTGGTGAATGTCTTTGGTGCTGTAATGATGAGCGTGTGTTGCATTTTTTGCCAAATTACACTCGTAGATATGCTTGATATCGATATCTGCTTCAAACATTTGAAAATAACCTCGACCACCTTTTTTCAATGAGAAATTCTCCAAAGAATAAAAGAACAAATCTTCGTTGGCAGAACCTGCTGCATCTGTAAATAAATCGGTGGTTCCTGCTTGTGGTTGTTGGACCTCATAAGTATTCGCATCGAAAACAGGTGCATTAGAAAATTGAGTAGCTGATCGATTATCGATTCCGACCATTTTACCAAATAACTCGACTAATGAGGATAAACGATTGGCGTATTTGAAATTCGGGACACCGACCACAAAATTGATATCCGTATTTTCAATATCCTCAATGTCATTGGCAACTTCGGCTCTTAAAGTCAACTTCGCCTTCGTTTCACTTATCAATTCGACCAAATACGTTGGCTCCCATTTTAATCCACCCGTCAGATACATCATGTCCAATTGATTGGAAGCGGCATTTCTTTTTAGATCAATTTCGATAATTGGTTTTAAATTTTTGATTTCTTTTTCAAAACTTGTTTTCGGATTTGAAGAGAATTCTACTCTTCGGATTTCACCAGAACCAATGGACATATATCCTTCAGTATGTTGAATTGTAACAATTCCTTGACGTGTTTTTTCTTTACGGGCTATTTCTTGATCTGTGATATCTTCTTCTGAATCCATTTCCTCTAAAAATAAAACCGTTCCTTCCACGACTTCATCTTTACCAATATGTACTTTTACTTTTTGTCCTTTGTTATTTTCGAGCATTTCAAAAAAGTTGGAAGGATTCACTTTTTTCTTAGTCGTCACTTCATCTTTATAGCTGACGATATTTTTTACCGAATTATCATTGGAGTGAAACCAAAAAGTACCAAACAAAGCGGAGGGTAAATTTTTGGTCATTTTGTATTTACCATCTGCAGTTTTTACAGTCCCTTGCTTTTGAATAAACGAAGTTCCGTTTTTAAAAATTGAAATTGATTTTGTCTTAAAATCTTTTTTGACATCTTGTGCTTCAATGAGTGCGACCTGTAGACATAATATTGTAAGGAGTAGTAAGCGATTTTTCATAATCCTGATTTAAGTAGTGGAATTTGAAGTTAAGATAGGCTTTTTTGTGGATACAGAGTTGGAACGATCAAAGATTGGGAGAAATTGTGTCTTGATTGTTAACTTATCGATTTGTATAAATCCAATAAAAAAGACCTTACCGAAAAACGGAAAGATCTTTAGTTCTACTGTTTAAAATTGGTTCGTTTGAATTGAAGTTGTTGTAGTTAGTCCCTTGACTTAGTATAGTAAATTGTACTATTCAGCAATAGCAACAATTGAATAATTATTTTTAATTATTAAATAATATATCTTGTCCTCAACTGACAATGTCAAAAACTCCTCGTGCTCACCTTTGCAGGACTAATTTGGTAAAAGGCTTGGTTGCTTCTAGCCAACTCTTGATGTATATATAGTATTCCTACGTTTATATTTTGTTATAAAACGGTCGTTATACAGATTGTATTATATAATCGCGCTGGCTTGTACTACAAAAGGGCTTGCAAATAATATGGAGGAAAAATTTTCAAAGGTCAAGGCGGAAAACGCAGGAATCCCCTTTGGGCTATCGAGCTTGCTTGGCTGCGCCAAGCAGACAGGGCTTTCCAACGTAGAGATTTGGAAATTTTTCTCATAGAAAACCGCTATTTTATAGTTCAATCTGTATTATTACCATTCCCTTCGGTACTGTCAGACAAATTTTAGGTTATCGGTTTTGCAATAGAGCAGGGTTTCGTTTCTATCATTGATAGTTCAATTATTAAATTAGATGAATAAATTGTAGGATTATAAAAAACAAAGTAGGAGTATTCGCTTCTGAATTAACAAAAGGAGCCTGAGTCTACTTTTTTGAGTTATCGCCACGAATATTTGCGATAATTCGATGAGAATGGTGTTCGTACATATTATAAACAAATGTCACACCAAAAAATTATTTGGCGATAAAGCGCTTGAAAATTGGGGTGAATTTACCACTGAAAACTTAAATAGGGCTCGACTAAATTTTTATTTCAAATGAGAATAAGCTTGATAAAACATCACCCCCAATCTCAAGGTCAGCAAATCCTGCAGAAAATTTCTTTTATGATAAGCTTTCATTGCACTATCATTTTCCCTTATTTTCATAATTGCTTGATGATTTGACTTTTTAATTTTTTTTGTAAATGTAAATCCAACTTAGTAAACAGTCTATTCTTTTACTCAGACGTAATTATCTTTCGGTTAAAATTAGGCTAATTATTTACCTTAAAGCATTGATAGAAAAAAACGAGAAGAATGAAAATTCCAATTAATCCATTTATGACTCCATTCCATAGATCCGTAGGAGAAGCTAAACGTAGGAGAAGCTAAAAAGGTGTAGATGAAATACTCAGCAATGAAAACTAAGCCAAGCATCAAAAAACGCGTAACTTTTTGATCTGATTGAAGTGCCTTATAAATAGGGAATGTAAAAAGAATGAAATACAAAATAGGCATAAATAGAAACAGCCACAATAATAAAACAAGTCTTCTACGTTTTGGATGTTTCCAATTCCTATGAGTGCAAAATTCTGATTCTTGAACATCAACACCAGATAGAAAATCAGGTATTTGACTAACCAGAAGATGAAAATGTTTAAAATTGTAGGTTTAAGCATGAGTCATTGTTTCGTCCATTCCAGTATACTTTCCCCAAAGTCCCCAAAGGGACGACATAATCCAAAGAAGGGAGCATCCCTTCTTAATTCAGCATACCTTCGCTCAATCTCCTCTACTCAATCTGCCCCAAAGTAGCCACCAAATACTTCCAAAACTTCTGCACCGAACTAATCTGAGCTTTCTCATCAGGCGAGTGCGCACCTCTAATGTTAGGTCCAAAAGAAATCATCTCCATATCCGGATAATGGGTACCTAAAATTCCGCATTCCAGACCAGCATGACAAGCATTGACATCCGCTTCACCATCAAACATTTCCGTGTACAAATCACTCATCAATTTCACAATATTAGAACCTGGTTTAGGTGTCCAGCCAGGGTAATCACCCTCTGCTGTAACGGTAGCGCCCATCATTTCAAAAACCGAGGTAATTGCATTCACTTCATCGGTCTTTTCAGTATCGACGGAACTCCTGGTCAAACAAAGCACTTCATACTTTCCATTTTTCAACAATACCCTTGCCAAATTATTAGACGTCTGAACCAAGTCTTCAATATCAGGTGACATACGATAAATACCGTTGGGGCAAGCATAAATGGCGCGCAAAAGTTGATTTTGTAAATCAGTTGGTATGACCTCACTCACCCCACTTTCCTCTGAAATTTCAAATTGAATTTCAGCATCCGTACTACCATATTCTTTTTTCAATATTTCAGAAAAGCTGGTTACTTTATTTTTCAATTCCGAAACTTTATTGTTAGGAATAGCAATTACTGCAAACGATTCTCTTGGAATTGCATTGCGAAGACTACCACCGTCTATAGAGTGAATTCGAATTCCTAAACTTTTATTGGCATCAAACAAAAAACGATTCATTAACTTATTGGCATTGCCGCGTCCAAGATGTATGTCCATTCCAGAATGTCCACCGGTTAAACCTGTTAAGCTGATTTTAAAAGTGGCGTGATTTTCTGGTAATGCGATTGGTTGGTAGGTATCATATGCGGTCACATCAATTCCACCAGCACAACCAATCGTCAATTCGTGATCATCTTCTGTGTCTAAGTTCAACATGATTTTTCCATCCAGCAATCCTCCTTTTAAACCCATTGCACCGGTCATTCCTGTTTCTTCATCTATCGTGAATAACGCCTCGATAGGCGGGTGTGCAATATCCGTGGATTCCAAAACGGCCATGATTGCTGCGACACCGATTCCATTATCAGCCCCTAATGTAGTACCATCTGCACGCACCCAATCTCCTTCGATCAACATTTTAATCCCTTCTGTTTCAAAATTAAAATTAGTATCCGCATTTTTTTGGTGAACCATGTCTAAGTGACTCTGCAAGACGACGGTTGTTCGACCTTCCATTCCTTTTGAAGCAGGTTTTTTAATAATGACATTACCGACTTCATCAACAATCGTTTCCAATCCTAATTTTTCTCCGAAATTTTTGGCGAAAGCAATTACCCGCTCTTCCTTTTTCGAAGGACGAGGTACTGCATTTAAATCTGCAAAATTTTTCCAAAGAGAAGCAGGTTGTAGTTGACGGATTGCTGTTGACATAAAAGGAATTTTAGCTTTAAAGATTTGTAAGAAAGTGTAATGTTGTAATTTTACTTATGCAAGTTTATCCTTGAAAGATCCTACATAAAATTTTCAATTTTCAATTTGTTGCTCAATGCAGTGCCGACCGAATCTCCAACCCTTCAATAGCTTCCGCTTCCTTCTCTATCCACCATTCCAATCTTGAATAGACTTGTTCTTCAGGAAAATAATTTAACGCCATTTTTACAAAAATATGTCCATGTTTAGCTTCAGAAACCCAAAGCATTTTATAGAATTTTTGCAAATCAGGATCTTCCAATGATTCCGCAACTAGCCGAAATCTTTCAGCTCCACGTGTTTCTAAAACAGAGGCAATTAGTAAGCGATCCAAGAAACGTTCTTCTCGTCCGGAATGACATTGTTTGATTAGAGCTTTGACATATTTGTCTTCCCCAATCGAGTGTTGCAATTGAATGCCTTTACTTTCCATCAACTGATAAACTTGTTGAAAGTGTTCCAATTCTTCCACTGCAGTTTCGATTAATTCAGGAAGTATCTCTGTTCTATCTGGATATTTAGCGACAAAACTCATGGCCATCGCAGAAGCTTTCCGCTCACAATCCGCATGGTCTTGAAGGAAAGCAGGAAAGTCTTTTAGCACTGCATCCAACCATTCTTTTTTGGAAGGTACAGCCAGATCTAGGTTCAATTTCATGTATGTTATTTTTGTTCAAATATAGAAAAAGGAATTGATAAGATGGTCTTCAAAAAAGGGCATAAAAAAACCTCGAATTAGTATCCGAGGTTTTTTTGAAAGAAATATCAAGCAATTTAAATTCCCACTTTAGTTAGGTCTTATTTTTTGCTATCATCAAGGTCTTTAAGATCATCTTCTCTATTATCTACTTTTCGTTTTCCCAATACAAATGCATAAACCACACCAATAATTGTAGTTCCTGCAATTATTCCCGCAACTGTCGGAGATCCATAAACTCCCAATAACCCAGAAGTAATTAATCCCACAAGTGCAAGTATGAAACCAAAGGTTTGTCCTCTTTTGCTTTGACTAACTTGTTAATAATCTTACTTTCCAAGTTTTGTCTATGCTCAGTTTGTTTTTCAAAAGATTTTAAAATTCTTTCAGCGCCTCCTGGAATTATTTCCTCTATCTCTTTAAAATACCAAGCGGGAGGAAGAGGGCCTTCCCAATGAGTTGCACTTATGGTCAAACTCATGAAAGTCATGATAGATTTAGCTGCACTTTCTTGCTCTTCTTTGGGGAGTTTTAATATTATTGGTTTTATTTCTTCGGGAAGCTCCTCAACTAAATCTGGTTCATCTTCTGATACCACTAATTCTTTACTATCGGAATCAGTTAATAATTCTTTAAGTTTTTGCCTATCAGTATCAGACAAACTCTTTATCTTTTCAAGTAGTTTTTCGACTTCTTTTTCTTTCATTAATCATTTTAATATTGGCTCTTCTTTTTCTATTTGGCGAGGGATATTTGAATTGGTATTTTGATGCTAATGAAGAAACTTCTTTCAATTGTTTTGTGTATTCAATTAAGGCACGTTTATTATGCATTTGAGACAAAAACAATTCTCGTTCAAGTTTATCTTGCTCAAATTTAAACTTTCTTTTCTCAATGCTCTTGAATTCTGAAGAATTTAAAAATTTTTGTAAACTAGTTTCTAGATCGTTTCCTAATACCCCCCAATCGTTCTTTAAAGCTTCAATGTCAGCTTGCTTATCTGTTTTATACATTTTAAAATCGAAAAAATTACCAAAAATGCCCCATATGCTTCCAAATCCCAACCAAAAGTCTGGAATTTTGTAAAGCATAGAAGTCTTATATTTTTTACTTTTCGATGTTACCATATTTCTGAAAATGAATATCTATCTTAAAAACAATATAACCAAATAAGAAGTTCAAAAATTGCTCCGCGCTTTGTCGAAATAACCAATTGTTACAATTTTTCACTAATAATTTTAGTAATTATTTTTTTAGTCTTAAAATAAAGTTTGAAAAATCACTATATACTAGTGAAATGAACAATCTTCCCATTGTGTCTAAACTTTTTACGAGTTTCCTTTTCACCTAAATCCTTTTGATAATCTCTTTTTACTTTTTCAAAATGGGATTTTAATTTCTCGAGGTTAAGTTCACTATTATTTTCATTTGAAATGGCATCGGTGATGTAGCCGTGCATCATGACTTCAAATTGTTTTTTGAAAAGGGTAGGGTGATTGAAAATTTCTGTACCCAACACTTTATTTCCGTTGACGACCACCATACCTACAATATCATCTGTATAATCAAATTTGCCATCAAAATAACGGATGAACGCATCTCTCTTCTTGGTAAATTCTTCAGATTTTTCGAGCGCAGCATAGGTGCTGGTTTTTGATTCTGCTTTATTCTTTTTGGTGACAGCACCAACAGCTGCCCATACCGCATCTTGATTACTGTACTTTACTTGTTCGCGCACTTCATTGGAAGCTACATTGACATATCCATTGAAAGCATAAATGTCTTTGGCTTTTTTGATTTTTTCATCTGTCTCTTCCACTTCCTCTTCATCCCTATATTGCCATCTTCCTTGTTCGACACAAAAAACAGGAATGTTTTGGATAGTCCCTGGTTTGATGACATAATTTTGTTCGATGACACGATCTTGTTTCCCACCCGTAATAACATCTCCTGAAATAATGATGATGGTATCTTTTGATTTATTATAAACTGTTACCTCATTAATCAGCCCATCGCTTACTGCACGTCCAAATTCCTTTTTCTCCATGATATTGAAGCCTTTAATTTGACCAATAGATTCTTTCAAATTTTTGAAACCGGCTAATTCAGAATGCTGCTCAATATGTGCTGCTGTTGCTGAAATCGGAAAAATACGAACATCTTCAAATGTAAGTGAATTGTTGGATGAGAGGTCAACTGAAAAAGGAACTTCCGATTTTGATGGAGTATTTGTAGTAGCGTTATCAGTGGGTTTATCGATATTGCAACTCCAGATGGAGATAGCGATCAATAAGGATAGTATTCTAAATTTCATATTAAATAGTTTTAGTCTTTACAAGATAACTATTTTTTTGCTCAAAAAATTTCACAAAATCATATTTTCATTATTTATTAAATACCATTTTAATGGTACATATAAGTGCCTGATTTCAAAATCTAAAAAGATATTTCAAACGTTTAGTATCTGATAAACTGACTGATTTTGTTAATAAAGCAACCATTAAGCAGCAATTATGAGACAGAAACATCATTGGAGTGGCTTTTAACCTGCTTTTTAAGTAATTTTATATGTCCCATAGGACCAAACAAATTTTTCCTCATTTCACGAACCATATCACAGTTATGAATTTTAAATTTATACTATCTTTTTTCCTGTCTACTATTGTCTGTTTTCAACTCTTTGGCCAATGTAATGCTAACGAAACGGAAGTAGAATTTCATTTAACTACAGATAATTGGGGGTATGAAACCAGTTGGAGTATAACAGATGACAATGGAACGGTCTACGCGAGTGTACCGACAAATACTTACGGTAATTTAATGGAGTATGATACTGCTGTCTGTGTACCAAACGGATTATGTCTGACTTTTACGTTAAATGATGTTTTTGGTGATGGAATTGTACCGCCTGGTCATGCATTGGCGACCATTGATGGAGACACCTTGTTATTTGCACAAGGAGATTTTGACAATTTCACGAATGCTACTTTTAATTGCCCGCCGGGATCTAGTTGTGGGACTTCAGAGGTAGTTGGTACGGGTGTGCACGCATCAGCTTTCGATGATTATTTCTACGAATTTACACCTCCTGAAAATGGTATTTATAATGTTACAACTTGTGATTTAGGAAATACTTGTGATTCAAAAATATGGGTGTACAGTACTTGTGATGACATATTGGTGGACGAATCAAATATTGGGACACAAGCTTATAATGATAATGCGGATTGCGGATTGAATGCCGAGTTAGATTTGTTTTTAATGGGTGGTGCACCGATTTATATTCGTATTGGAGACAATATGGATATGTGTAATAACATGCCAATTACATGGGCGCTTTCCTATGTCGGCCCGATATCTGGTTGTACCAATAATTTGGCTTGTAACTTCAATCCTTTAGCAACAGTAGATGATGGCAGCTGTTTGTCTCAAGGAGATCCAAATTGTCCGGATGGACCGGACCTCGTACTAGATCAAGAAGTTTTTGAAACATCTATTTACCTAGATACTTATTTTTCTTCTGCAAATAGTAATAATGACAATTGCTTGGTGGAAGAACAATGTCTGCAGGGATACGGAAACAGAGATTTGATACGATTTACTACAACCATACATAATACAGGAGAATTGGATTACTATTTAGGAGTTCCATCATTTGACAATCCATTGTTTACATGGGATAATTGCCACAATCACTGGCACTATGATGGGTATGCTGAATATCTCTTGTATGATGTGAGTGGTCAAAAAATTCCGATTGGATTTAAAAATGGGTTTTGTGTTATTGATTTAGAATGCCCAATGGGTATTACTCAACAATTCACTTGCAACAATATGGGTATTACTGCAGGATGCTCGGATACATACCATGCATTGCTAGAATGTCAATGGTTGGATGTGACCGATATTCCAGATGGAGCTTACACAATGGTTGCACGTACCAATTGGGAAAATGAACCTGACTACAATGGTAGAATCGAAACAAACATTGTGAACAACTGGGCACAAGCGTGTATTGAAATAACCCGACCTAATGGTGTTATCCAGTTGTCGGTAGATGCTGATTGTGAACCTTTCACAGATTGTGCGGGAGAGCCTTATGGTTCTGCTCAGTTCGATTGTACAGGGATTTGTGGTGGAAGTGTCTTGATGGGAGATATCGATCAAGATGGTGATCAAACAATGACGGATGCACAAAGTTATGTGATTGATATTTTAGGAAATGACATTACGCCAACTTCTTGTAATGACTTAAATGCGGATGGTGAAATCACCGTTTATGATGCTGTCTTATTAAGCACCTGTAACTTGTATGGTGCAAATCACAATCATCCAACAACAGGTGCACATGATCATTGTGTTTTCCCTGATGGGGTTGTAAGTATTTTTGATTCGACGTATTTGCACATTGATAATATTGATTATGACAATCAGCACATCGATATTCATCTGAATACTTCTACAACCGATGTCGTTGCTTATCAATTTGCGATATCAGGTGTGACGATTCAGTCTGTTGAAAATTTAGTAGATGCTGAAAAATATCCGGTGATTCCTCAAGCAAATATTTCAGAAGGAATGGTGATTGGAATTTCTTTTCAAGATTCAACAATTACCAGAAATATTAATTCTCAACCATTGGTGAGAGTTCATTACATGGCAGTTGATTCGGATAGTTTAGTATGTATTGATGCGGTTCATGAAGTAGTGAATTACAACTACGAACAAACCATCCCTACTTTTGGACCTTGTATGGTTTTTGAAACACCAATCCTGGATAATGTAAATGAATTTGCCCAGATCAAAGTATCTGTTCAACCGAATCCATTTACGAATCAAACTTTACTTCGCTTCCAAAATGACACCAACGAAAAGCATCGTTTGGAATTGACAGATATGTCAGGAAAGCAAGTGAGATTAATAGAAAATATCGAAGGCACAGAATTGACCATCACAAGAAATAATTTGCCACAAGGTATTTACATGTATCGCTTGACAGGGGAAGAGAGGATCGCTACCGGGAAGTTGGTGGTGCAATAGGACATATGTAGGGTTGTAAAATGTAGGGTTGTAAAATGTTGAGTTGTAAAATGTGGAGTTGTAAAATGTGGAGTTAAAATGTGGGGACGTAACATGTAACGTCCCCACATTTTATACCCCACATTTTATTTTTTATCCAAAACTACTGTACAATATAAAAAGTAGGATTAATAACACAACCATTGATACAATAACGATCATCGTAATTTTTTTTCCTTCTTCAGCATGTTTTGCTTCTAACTGTCTTTTGCGTTTTGATTTTGCTTTTGCCATGATTTCTATTTTGAGTTCAATGACTAAATTATAAAAATTAAAAGGATAAACAAATCTATTGTTTAAAAATTCTGTTCATAATATTGGACAATCCGTTCATCGACCATTATATCTCTTGGCTCAATAGGTTTGCGTAGAATAATTCCTTCCAAAGTACGACATCTACTTAAGGCAACGTAGGTTTGACCATGCTCAAATGCACCACCTTTCATATTGATAATAACTCGGTCAAATGTCTTTCCTTGACTTTTATGAATCGTCATCGCCCATGCTAATTTCAATGGAAATTGTTCGAAACTACCAATCACATCAGATTTAATATCGTCTGGTTTGTCGGAATCTAATTTGTATTTCTGAATTTCCCATGTCATTCTTTCCACTTCAATCAGCTCCGTTTTATCCGAATCTCGACGAACAGACACTTTTATCAAATCATCGGATAGTTCTACAATTTTACCAATCGTTCCATTCACGAATTGTTTCTTAGGATCATTTTTGATAAACATCACTTGTGCACCCACTTTCAATATCAATGGGGTAGTAGTTGGAAACAATCTTTCATTAAAAGCACCGGATACTCTTGGAATAAATAAATGCTCATCGCCACCGACTTTTGCAATTTTTTCTTTATTGATTTGGTTGACCACGGCGTTACGTGCGGATAGGGTTATATAATAATCACCCACTTCTTCATCAGGTAAAAAACGTTGATTCAAATCTTCCAAATCATCATAGTCGATATGATTCAATCGGATGGCATCCAGCAGTCGTTGAAAGTGACGAGACTCTTGTCTAAAGTTGGTTCTCAATTCAATTCCATCCAACCAAAATCCTTCATCAAATACTTTGGCAGAAAAGAAATACGGACTTTCATAATATCCTGAAAACAATTCCTTTTCTTCCATCGTTGCAACCACAGGAGGCAATTGGAACATATCCCCAAACACAACCATCTGCACCCCACCAAATGGTAAAGTGACATCTCGTCCATTGATCCGCATAAACCGATCGATATTATCCAACATATCGGCACGCACCATCGAAATCTCATCAATGATAATCATGTCGATGTTTTTGTACATTCGATGATTTTTTCGTTGTCTGATTTCATCGGGATTCAACAACTTGGGTGGAAATCCAAAAAAGGAATGAATAGTTTGACCTTTTACATTGAGTGCAGCAATACCAGTAGGAGCGAGTACGACTACTTTCTTTTTGGTGGTATTGCGAAAGGTCGTCAGCAACGTAGATTTTCCAGTCCCAGCACGACCTGTGATGAAATAGTGGGTATCCGTCTTCTCCATTTGAGCCAAAGCATATTCAAAGTCTTTGTTGAGCTTCAGCGGTTTTTTGTTTAGCACTCTTGGTTGTTTTATGTAAGTTTAGTGTTGAATTTTAGTTGTTTTTTCTTAGTATTCCTGTCTGCAGCTTGGGATACCGATCTCTACTTCTCTTTCAACAAATAAATATAAACAGGGAAGTGATCCGAATAACCACCCATGTAAGTATCTCCCACAAAAGTTCTCAACGGATAGCCTTTAAATTGTCCGGTCTTTTGGACCATGAATTTCTTGTTGTGGACTGCTGCTTTATGAAAGAAATAGCCTTTCTGACGCTTGTCTAATAATTTTTCGGAGAAAGCAATTTGATCAAACAAACTCCAAGCATCTCGCCATGCGGTCGTACCGATTCCTTTTTTGTAGAACTCATACATAGGGTTGAATAAATCTCCCTTCATTACTTTCTTTTGTTTTCCTTTTGCTCTGAGAATTTTGCACATACTTTTATTAGATGGATCATCATTCATGTCACCCATAACAATGACCTTCACGTCTGGATCTGCAGTTTGCAAGGAATCGATAACACTTCTACACAATGCGGCGGCTGCATTACGACGAGGAGCAGACCGAGCTTCACCACCGCTTCTTGATGGCCAGTGATTGACCAATACATGCATAGGTTCTCCATCAAAAATTCCTGAAACAAAAAGTATATCACGAGTATAAATCCGATTTCCTTTATCTTCATAAATCATCAATGGCAAATTCTGACTCGCAGTGACTTCAAAATATTTTGGTTGGTACAATAATGCAACATCAATCCCACGTTTATCAGGAGAATCATAATGGACAATAGAATAATTTTGTTTTTCCAATTTTTTGTGTGCCACTAAATCTTCCAGCACCATTTTATTCTCTACTTCACAAACACCTAAAATTGCAAGTCCATCAGGTGTCATTGTGGTTCCTAATTGACTAATGACCTCTGCTAAATTTCCTTGCTTTTCCTTGTAGATTTCCTTCGTATAATTTTTGCGACCATCAGGAGTGAATTCACTATCTCTCACATCAGGTGTATCCTCGGTATCAAAGAGATTTTCAAAATTCCAAAAACCAACGCAAGCCACCTTATATTTTTTTTCTGCTTCTTGAGCATTTAGCGGCATTAAGATAGCACTTGCTATAAGGAGAAATAAGCTTCTGATAATCATATGTTTATATTTCATAATTCGCCATTTTTTATGGATTTGCTTTTATTGTTAAGCTACAGACTTATACAAATTGTAATCTAAAAGTGCGGATATATTTGGAAGGAAAATTTTTCGAGATCAAGGCAGAAAACGTAGACATAGCCTTAGTTACAGCGAGGCTTTCTAACGAAGATATCGGGAAATTTTTCTCAAAGATAACCGTAATTATAGACTACAATTTGTATTAATCAATAAATTACGCAAAATTAATGTGTAACTAGGTTCAAATGTATTAATTTTAGAAGCTATTTGAATTGAAGTATATTAAATTCTTTTTAAAAGTAGCATTTACCCTATTTTTCCAAACAAGTTTAGTGATAATATGATCCGAATTACCAAGACTTTATTTGTGCTTGCATTGCTATGTACGGCCACATTTCTTTCTGCTCAATCTGCAATTTCAGGGACCCTTCAAGATGCTGCTACATCAAACGCATTGGAAGGAGTAGTTGTGACTACAGAAGATGGCGCTTATTCTGTGGTTACCGACAATGTTGGTGATTTTATCCTAACCGGAATTCCAGGAACCAGTACTACATTGACTTGTAGTTTCAACCAGAAAGTCATTTTCACAAAAACAGTAGAGTTGACTGGAGAATTGGTTGCACTCGGAATTATAAAACTTGAAAACACAGAAATTATTTTTAATGAGGAAGATATTCCTACAGTTTCATTGACAGAGGCTGATTTGGATGGAGATAATGATGATGGGCAAGATATTTCGGGTTTGTTGACAGCCTCCCGTGATCGCTTCATTAATACGGCAACTTTTGGTTTTGGTGCTGCACGTTTCAGAATACGTGGCTACGACAATCAAAATATCAGCGTCTTCCTAAATGGTGTAGCCATGAATGATCTTGAAAATGGTCGTGCTTATTTCGGTCAATTTGGTGGTCTGAATGATGTAATGAGAAATAGAGAAACTTCAATCGGAATACAAGATATTGCGTACGCATATGGAGGACTAGGCGGCTCTACTAATATTGATGCAAGAGCTTCCAGACAACGTAAGCAGATCAGAGCTTCCTATGCTATTTCTAACAGAAGTTACACGAATCGAGTCATGCTCACCTACAATACGGGGATGATGAAAAATGGGTGGGCTTTTTCTTTTTCTGGTTCCAAGAGATGGGCAGAAGAGGGATACAATCCTGGATCTTCGTATGATGCTTATTCTTATTTTGCTGCTGTGGATAAAAAGTGGGGGAATCATTTGACCAGTTTGATTTTTCATGGATCACCAAGTAAAAGAGGAAGAGCGGGAACAGCAGTTCAAGAATTAAGAGATCTTGCCGGTTCTAATTACTACAGCCCTTTGTGGGGATTCCAAAATGGAGAAAAAAGAAATTCAAGAATTGCCATTAGTCATCAACCAATGGCCTTCCTAAGACACGATTGGAATATTACTGAAAATTCAACTTTGACAGCAGTTGTGAGCTATCTATGGGGAAGAAATGGTGGGACTGCACTCAACTGGTTCAATGCGCGTGACCCTCGTCCTGACTATTACCAACGTCTACCAAGTTTTATAAGTGATCCAGAAATGTCAGCGATTGTTGCCAATTCATTATCGACAAATGAAGCGGAACGACAAGTAAAATGGGATTTGTTTTACAATGCCAACCGCAACAATGCTTTTGGAGAATATGAAGCCAATCTTTTAGGAACCGACCTAAATGGTGAGACAGGAAATTGGTCTCAATACATAGTGGAAGACCGTCGTTTTGATACCAATATTGCAAATGCTAGTATTTTGACAACCAATGTTATCAATGACAATCTTACCATCACAGGTGGTGTTAATTACACACATTACACCCAACACAATTTTAAAGTATTGGATGATTTATTAGGTGGTGATTTTTGGATCGATATCAACCGATTTGCAATTGGTAATGGTAATCCAGATGCCATTCAATACAATTTAGATAACCCAAATCGACAGATAAGAGAAGGCGATACATTTGAATATGACTATGATGCCAATATTCGTAAAGGGTTGGGTTGGTTACAAGGAACTTTTTCGACTAGAAAATTTGATTTCTTCGCTGCAGGAAATGTTTCTAACACTACATTTTGGAGAACAGGAAAATTCAGAAATGGATTCTTTCCAGAAAATTCTTTGGGTGATTCTGAAAAACAAAGTTTCACCAATTTCGACGTAAAAGGTGGAGTGACATATAAAATTGACGGAAGAAATTATTTATACGCCAATGGTTCTTACGGAACTCGTGCACCATTTTTTAGAAACTCATTTGTTGCTGCCAGAAAACGAAATGACTTAGTTCCTAATTTACAAAGCGAAACCATTCAATCAATTGAAGGTGGATACCTAATGAAGTCCCCAAATTTGAAAGCAAGAGCAACTGCTTATTTCACGGAGTTCAAAGACCAAACGAGAATCATATTTGCTTTCTCCGAATTTTTATTGAGAAGATCTGATTTTGCAAGTGTCATCATGACTGGAATTGATCAACGACATACTGGTATCGAACTAGCATTGGAAGGCAAGGTACTACCTGGTCTTGAAGCATATGGGGTAGCTTCCATGGGGCAATATATTTATACTTCTCGCCCTTCATTATTTGTTGGTTTGGATGAAGCACCTGGTTTTATTATTGAAGATGAAACCATTTATCAAAAGAATTATTATGTAGGTGGAACACCACAGAATGCGTTTGCACTTGGTTTGAGTTATAATTCGCCGAAATTTTGGTTTGCCAATTTAAGTGTCAATTATTTCAACAACGCGTGGTTGGATTTCAACCCATTAAGGAGAACCGCAAAAGGAATTGATGGTATTGAGCAAGGTTCTGATGCATGGGAAAATATTTTAGGACAAGAAGCATTACCATCTGCTTTCACGCTTGACTTTTTTGGTGGTAAATCCGTAAGACTCAAAAATAACTTATTCATCTATTTAAATGTAGGTGTCAATAATATTTTAGATAACCAAGAATTGATAACAGGAGGATACGAACAACTTCGATTCGATTTTGAATCAAAAAATCCGAATCGTTTTCCTCCACGTTATTACTACGCATTTGGCCGAAATTATTTTGTAAGCCTGACTGTTAAACTTTAAAAAAACAATACAATGAATACTAGATCATTTTTCTATCTATTTGCTTTTTTAGGATCATTTTTGTTGATCTCTAGTTGTGTTAAAGATGACTTTGATGAACCACCTGCTGATGGTGAAGATCCGAATTTGGTTGCCAATGCCACTATTGCAGATATTAAAAGTGTGCATAGTCTTGGCGGATTTACAACTATTACGGAAGACTGGATTGTAGATGCCATTGTGGTGGCTGATGATGAATCTGGAAATTTTTACAAGACTATTGTTATTGAAGACGAAACAGGAGGTTTAAATGTACTGATTAATGCAACTGGTCTATACAATGAATTCACCATCGGAAGAAGAGTATTTATCAAAGCGAAAGGGCTTGTGATCTCTGATTTTAATGGCTTGATTCAATTAGGAGGAAGTTCATTCACTGAAGATGATGGAGATGAAAGGTTGGCTGGTATTGAAGAGGTATTGTTAAATGAATTTGTATTTCCTGGTGTACGTAATCAGACAGTAACACCAAAAGTGTATACTATTTCGGAACTAAATACCAGTCTCAACAGTACCTTGATTCAATTAAATGATGTCGAGTTTCGTGCAACAGATAGAGGCGTTTCTTTTGCAGATGGCGTTAATAATATTTCTCAAAATTTGACCCTTACAGATTGTACGGGTGCTTCCATTTTAGTAAGAACAAGTGGATTCTGTAATTTTGCAAATGATCTGACTCCTACTGGAAATGGAACTTTCGTTGCGATTATGTCCTCCTTCGGGGAAGACAAACAATTATTGATTAGAAATCCATTCGACCTTAACATGACAGAAGTACTTTGTGATGGTTCTACCGGCGGAGGTGGAGGCGGTGGTGCAGGATGTAGTGGAGAAGGTGATGGAGTCGTCAATGAAAATTTTACCAACCAATTTGAAGGGGCTGATGTTAATTTTCCAGGATGGTGCAATCTTGCCGTAGAAGGAGAACGTGTATGGTTTACTAGAGTTTTTGACGGAAACCATTATGCTTCGATGGGTGCTTTCAATGATCCTGCTCCGGTAGCAGTTTCATGGTTGATTACTGAGAAAATTAATGTAAGCTCACAAAAGTTTTTAAATTTTGAATCCGCTCAAAATAACTGGACCCACGATGGTTTAAGTGTTTTGATTTCCTCTGATTTTGAGGAAGATCCAAATGCAGCGACCTGGACAACATTAGATTGTACCTTGGCTCAAGAAAGTGATTCCTGGTATGAATTTATACCATCAGGAGATATCGATTTATCCGCTTTTTCTGGTGAAGTAAATATAGCATTCAAGTACGAAGGAAGTTCTGCTTCAGGACAAACCGGAAGTTTCCATTTAGACAACATTTTGATTTCTGATGATGGCATCGGCAATGGCGGTGGTGGCGGTGGAAATGATGGTGTTTGCGAAGGAGAAGGAGATGGTGAGATTAACGAAAACTTTTCTGGTGAAACTAATAATCAAGATGTCAGTTTAAATGGTTGGTGCAACGTTGCTACATCAGGAACACGTTTGTGGAGAGCACGTGAATTTGACGGGAATGTTTACGTACAGGCAACTGCATTCCAAGATAATGAGCCATTGATGACTGCTTGGTTGATAACAGAAACAATCGATGTCTCAACACCAAAAACTTTAAACTTTGATGCGGCAACTGCGTTTTATACGCATGATGGTTTGAGCGTCTGGATTTCATCAGATTATACAGGTGATCCGTTGGCTGCAAATTGGACACAATTGGATTGCAACCTTCCGGGTAGCGGTCAAGCCAATTACGAATTTGTAAATTCTGGAGATGTTGATTTATCCTCATTTTCAGGAAACGTAAATATTGCTTTCAGATATGATGGAGGAAGTTCTACGGGTCAAACTGCAACATTTCAGTTAGACAACGTTGTCGTTTCTCAGTAATTGAAAAAAGTTACTTTTATAAAAATATTCGGTCTAAAAATTAATGGAAAAACAAGTAACAGAAAAACAAAGTGTTTTCAAATTCAAGCAGTTTTCAATCAATCAAGAAAACTGTGCAATGAAAATAGGCACAGATGGTGTATTGTTAGGCGCATGGTTTGATGCGGCCAATGCCAGCAGCATCTTGGATATTGGAACAGGTACAGGTGTCATTGCGATCATGGCAGGTCAACGCAACGAAGTTGCCAAAGTGCATGCGGTAGAGATTGAGGACAAAGCATATGAGCAGGCAAAAAATAATATGGAGACTGCCAATTGGAGTGATCGACTAGAAATCTTCCACAGTTCAATCCAAGATTATTGCAAAACATGCACTAGCAAATACGATGTTATCTTAAGCAACCCACCTTTCTTTTCCGGTGGTACGCTTTCTGCCAGTAATGAGCGGAATAGTTTTCGCCATACCGTAAAACTTCCAAACGGAGATCTCCTAAGAGCTGCACAAACTTTGTTAACACCTGCTGGAAAATTCTGTGTTATTCTTCCGTTCATGGAAGGTTTGCGTTTCAAAGAAAGAGCAATGAGCTACAAGTTATTCTGCACAAGAATGACCAAAGTAAAAGCGGTCGCCGATGGCAGAACTGAAAGAGTATTGTTGCAATTTGAGTTGACCGACAAACCTCTGGTAGAAGATAAGTTGACCATCGCGATAAAGGAAAGAGACTTCACAGATGAGTACATTAATTTGACAAAAGATTTTTATTTGAAGATGTGATTTACATTTTTTAAAAGATATATTTTAGGAGCGCTGCGGATTTTTTCGTGGCGCTTTTTTTGGGGGGTGGGGGGAATTGGTTGTATTTTGTTATATTGGGGGTGGGTATTCCTTTTTGTGATTGGTTTTGTGGGTCACAGGCTAAATAGTGTAGGTATGGCGGAAATATATGTACCTATCAGGTGAGAGGTATGGATATACAAATGTTATAGCTAATAAAAAAACTAACATGAATTACGAACGCAGAATAGTATGTTTCATTGACATCTTAGGATTTAAAAATCATATTGATGAAACCGTTAATGATATGGGAAATGAAGATGTTGTTGAAAAAATAAATTCAATTATAACAGCAATAAATTTGAGTAAAAAAATTCTATATGATGATGTAATAAAATCAAAAATGGTAACTCAATTTTCAGATTCAATAGTTATTTCGTTTAAAATTGAAGAAGAAAGTGGAGTTTTCTTTTCATTGCTTGATTTGCTTCATTTATCGTTTGAATTGGCATTTAAAGGATATCTAATTAGAGGAGGAGTTGTTTATGGCAAATTGATTCATACTGAAGACTTCGTTTTTGGCCCTGGTCTTAATGCAGCATATCTTTTAGAATCGAAAGAAGCTAAGTATCCAAGAATCGTAATTGACCCTTCTGTTTTATTAATTGGTAAAACTTTTCCACTATCTATCAACTCAGCGAACGAAGAAGAAGAAAGTATTCTTAAGATTGTAAAAACAGATTCTGATAAAAGACTTTACATTGATTATATAAACGGTGCTTACACAGAATTGGACGAAGCAAACTATACGATGATAAAATATCTAAGACAGCTTTCAAGTTTGGTGAAAAAAGGATACGAACAAAATATATTGAAAGATGAAAGAGTAAATGAAAAACTTGATTGGCTAAAAGATAAAGTGAATGCAACTATCCGAGAATTTTCGTCAGGCGCAAAAAAAATTGGAATAATTGATGGAGATGAAAAACTTACACAAGAATATATGAATCTAGAAGAAATTGAATAAAAGCTATAACACTATGTATGCTGTCCATATGTGGGTTTATTCTTACTGTTTTGTTGACACAAGAGACGAAAAAATGATTGTCAATCGTATGTATACTAACAAGGTCTCCCCAATCTTCATCTTTTTCGATTTTTAAACTTTGAAAGCTTTCAACAAAAGGTAGAAGAACAAAATCATTAAGCGTTAAGCTAATCAAACAATAATTTGTTTCGGTGGTTACATTTGTTTCATTGGGAACACTACTTTTATACGGAATTAAACACTGATTCAGTTCATTTAATCCTAAACATGATGACGGATTAACTTGGTTACCTATCCAGGATATTGACCCTAATCTTGTCAATTTCAACTATCGCATTGTAGATAATAAAATTGTCGGGTACTTTAACAGTCAAATTTATCACTTCGAAATGGGTAATGAAGGCTTTACGGATGTAAGAGAATTAGTCAATGATGGCTTAGCCGGAAATGCAATAACTTCAATATCCCTTTTTAATAACAAAGTATATGCGACGACGCTGTCAGGTGTTTTTACGAAAGAACTGGAGGAGTTTTTTACATATAAATAACAAATCCTGAACACAACTTTGATTGAACCAGCTAAAAGAAGAAAAGACCAAATAGAATTATCAAAACAACCATAAAACAAAAAAGCGTCTCGAATTACTTCGAGACGCTTTTTTTAATTCTTTAGTTGGTTTGAACTACTTCTGATTCTGAGATCATTTTTTTTGCTAAATCGAGAATAGTTGTGTTTTCTAGGTGGACAATACCACCATTTGGTCCAGGTTGGATATGATTTCCGGTTGTACTACCTTCCTCATATTTTGCGGCACCAAAATAATTTCGTACGGTTTGTTCTGAGACTTGTAAGTTGTTTGCGATTTTAGAAATAGAGCCCGTAGGTAGGCTGTGCTTGATGTGTCGTAACTCATTGAAGCTAATATTCATATTACTTAAATGTTTTAAAAAGTTAGATAATAAGGTCAAGACTTATGCTGTTGGAAAATTACCGAAAAGGAAAATAAAAACAAAGAGTTTGTACATATTATTTAATTATTATTTCGGCAATAAATGAAATCAAAGAATAAAAAATGGGAGCCTTTTAACTGCATCAATTTGTATATTACCGTCATTATCAATCAGATATAACACAATATCTTTATACATCATGACAAAATTCCTATATGGCGGCAAACGTTTATTTTTTATCGGACTGCTATTTTTCATCGGCATGGGTTGTACGGATGAGAATGCGGTGATGCAAAATAATCTGAATCAGATGCAAGCGGATTTAGAACAACGAATTAAACAATTGGAATCTATCCAACAACGATTCAGCAAGATTGATCCGATTGAGAAAGGCGACTTTTTACACGAAGTTTATTTTAATCTCAAAAAAGGAATTACAGAAAAAGAATGAGCTGATTTTATCAACACACTTAGCGAATTAAAAACAATTGACGAAGCTAAAGGAACACAAATTGGGATTCCAAAAGATACCGGTGACAAACGCATCCGTAGGGATTATGATTTGGTGTTGCACATGAGTTTCAATAATTTTGAAGATTACAAAACATATCAAAATCATGAAACGCATTTATCCGTTAAAAAGAAAATTGGCAATTTGTTGGCAGGACCTCCGTTTGTTTACGATTATGAAATAAAATAAAGTAGTATGAAGACATACCTAAAATTTATATTGTTCTTATTACTTTTTGTAGGATTCGTTTTCCCTGGATGCGACCCTGTAGATTGTAATTGCCCGGATATCATCGGTGCTTTTTTTGATATCGAATCCCTGGAAGTACAAAATGTCAGAGTGAATAATGATGGATCGCGCGATGAAATTCACAATGCGAATATTGAAGTAGATTGGCAACAATATATTTTGCGAGGTGATTTCGGTGTTAGTTTTTTTGGTAATAATCAACCAAGACCTAATTTTGGTTTTTCACTGATGCCAACTGCTTATGGTTGTTCTTGTATAGAAAATGGACACAATGGATCAATAGAAAAATTAGCGCAATTTAAAGTGATCACCAGAAATGATTTTAATGAAGATTATCTGGCGAACGATACGATTAATGCTTTGATAAATATTTCTATTTGGAGAAATGACCCTATGGATTTAGACGAATTTATTCAAAGCGATACCAGCGACATCCATTATCAAAATTTCGATCTATCCTTAAAATATGCACCGACTTTATCTACTGAATTTGCTGCTGATATTTATATTCAATTGATGAATGGCGAGGAATATCTTGTTTCCAATAATCCGATTAAATTAATGCAGTAAACTTTTTTTGTTTTGTAAAACCTCTCAGAGAGGTCTACTCACACTTCCCTCGTTTCCAAGAAGTCAGCCCAGCACGCTGTGCCATACACTTATTGTCATACGTCACCTCATTACAACCACAAACTGGTGCATATTCTTTCGTGCAAGCTTTGTTGGTAATTTTAGAAGGGTCAATACAATCTCCCTCACATTTTCCAGGAGTGAATCTTTGCACGCCTGCTCTTCCAGCTAAGCAATCGTTGGAGTAGGTTTTTCCATTACAACCGCAGACAGGTTTGTATAAACGAGGGCAAGCCCCGTTTCCAGATTGAATAGCGCTTGGATCAATACAACCTTCACTTGGTTCACCCGTTTCTTTGATGGTTGGTCCACAATCGCCAGGTGTCCAAGAAGTGACACCAGATTTTTCTGCATAACACTTGTTAGGATAGGTTTCTCCATTGCAACCGCAGACAGGAGCATATTCTTTAGTGCATGGTTTTGATGGATCAATTTTGGAATTATCAATACAAGGTTTTTCTTTGACAGGTGGAGTAGGAGCGGTACTTGTTATTTTCTGCGTATCATGGCAACTAAAAAGATAGATACTCATGACTACCAACAATGTAAAGTTGTATTTAAGCTTTTTCATTAATTGAGTTTGTGATCAATCGGCACGTTTTATTTTTGTACGCACGTTTTATAAAACGTGCCTACAAAAATAAAATATATCTACTATTTCAAAACAACCTTATTGGTTGCAATAAAATCAGTGTGCTTCAACTTAACAACGTAGATTCCAGGAGGAAAGTTGCTTAGGTCAAGGTTGTGTGTTTGTTGTCCAAAAGGAATTCTAAAATTATCCAATAATCTTCCATTCACATGATAGATTTCTCCGTTGATAATTTCACCCATTGGAAAAGCAAGATTAATCGTCAAATTTCCTTGAGTTGGATTCGGTAGTAAATCAAAATATTGTTCTCCTAATTGTTGGATGCCAAGTACTACTTCAGTCGTGAAAGAAAAAGTGGAGGAAGTAGAGATTCCACATTGGCTTTGTCCTTCCACCTTCCAGTAGTAAGTAGTTTCACCGATTAAATTTCCTGTATAAGTATAGGTAGTTGTGTTGACAGGAAGATTTTGATCGACGATAATATTGTTTGCAAAATTAGGATCCAAAGAGATGATAATATTTAAAATGGAATATTCTCCTGGATTGACCCATTCCATAGTAGGATCGGTAACTACATTTGTAGCAGCATCTGCAGGTATATTTAACTGAGGATTTGCTGGCAGGTTTAATATATCCAAATCAAGACTTGAAGTGTATGTATTGTTGGCATCTTGCACATTAAATTCAATTGGAAGATTTCCAGCAGCGGCTCCTGCTAAAACATTCATGGTAACATTTACAGTAGAACCTGGTTCAGGATTAGCTGGATCAAAAATAAGTTCCACCCCATTACCAGGATTCACTTGAGTAAATGAAATAGGTGATTGAAATCCGCCACCTAAATATACTTCAAAAGTGGAAGCTGCACCTGAGCAAATAATAAAGTCAGTTTGAGAAGGAATAATATCCACTGAATTATCAGGAACAGCACAAATTTCTAATCCCCAATTATTCAAACTTCCACCATCTTGATTCGCGCTATCCTCCACGGTTAAAGTCCAAGTACCTTGTGGATTTTCTCCATTAAAAGCAGCCAAAGAACCAGTTGGAGGATAAGTACCTCCATCCGCATAAGGACATGGCAACATATCAGTGCTTTGATCATCAAAATTGACATCAAAATTATCTTCTTGATCACATGCTTCATTAACTAAAACAACAGAAGTCCCTTCAGGACTTTCAAGTATAAAAGTCAAATCAGAAACCCAACTATGCGTTCCTTCCAAATCAATTACATTTAAATCAGCGATAACCCCACCTGCTGGGACATTTAAGGTCGAAGTAATCGTGTTTGGAGGACCAGCATCTATCGTTATGGGAGTATCTGTAGTCATATTGTTGGTGCATACGATATTAGCTGTGGTAAAAGACTGAGTAGCAGACCAAGCTCCAGTTCCACATAAATTGTTTCCTCTAGTTCTCCAATAGTAAGTCGTTAATGGTTGAAGAAATGTACTACTAAAAAACAGTTCAGATTCAAGCATTGGATTCGAAATTACGATGTTGGAAAAGTTAGCATCTGTAGCAACTTCGATTTCATAGGTACTTGCACTGGTCGCTCCCCATTCAAAGGTAGGGCTTGTGGTGATGTTGGTACTCATATCTACAGGAAAAATAAGCCCTGCCATCGCTGGAATATCGTCATATAATTCCAAAAATAAATTGGTTACAGAATTTTCAATGCCGTCCGTACCATTTACTGCAAATGGATAGTTTCCAAAAGTTTGGCTAGCGGTATTACTAATTGTTAAAGTGATCACTTCGCCAGGTGCAGGAGTATTGTTGGAAAAAGTACCCGTCAGTCCAGCAGGTAATCCTTCAATTGTCAAATTTACATTATTAGCAAAATTCTCGCTAACGGTTAACTGGTAGACTGCATTATTAGGAGCACAAATTTCGGACAAGACATTATCCACTTCGATTGCAAAGCCACAATCTTTTCCATCTATGACCATGATTCCAGTATTATTAGGATCGATCCAATCTTTCAATCGATTGTTGGGAGCACCACCTCCTTCCCAAGATGCGTTAAACCATCCATAAGAATCATATTCATCATTTCCGCAAGCAGCTCCACCACCATGCAGTTGACCGATTATCCTTTTATCTTGATCAAATAACGGAGAGCCGGAGGACCCAGGTTCGGTGGTACCAATATCCCAATCAGGAACAATAATGTGATTGCCATCAGGAATATTTGCATCGCCTGGCCATTCACCGCGATATACTGGATCATCCTCAAAACTAATTCTCTTTTCATCATTGCTTGGATGATGCACAGCAATGGCGCTGGTTGCTATTGTTTCCTCAGCATTCCATCCTGCACGATAAGCTTCCGCAGAAGGATTCACAGGATCATCTAATTCTACAATTGTAAAATCTGAAGGTGTCCAAGTAGCTCTCATAATGGATCCAGTATTGAAGTCATCTAAAGGTCCATCACCGTTTCCACCACTTTCAGCACTATTCGGTTGACGGCAAGTAGTATTTTCAAAATTCCAGTAAGTGACCAAACTTGGTGCATTTCCAGCTGACATTCCACAGTGATCTGCCGTCATGAAAAGTGGCGTACAATCTTGAGCAGTATTATTGACCAAAAAACCAGTGCAATTGGCACTACCATTTAAGTGCATAAAAGCAACAGATTGAATAATGTCACGATAGCCATCTACAATTCCCCATCCATCTGCTTCACCACATATAACATCTAGATTGCAAGATCCAGACATGAAAGATGAAGAATTGATTCCAATGAAATCATGATTGACAGATTTCAATTCCAATTCAAAGTTATTTCGGTTATTTTCTTTTAGCCAAACTTCTACAATGATATCATCTCCGTCTACTACAGGTGTCCACAATTGTTCATGTTCTTCATTATCAGCAGGGGTGAAAGGACCTAAAATACTTTCATAATCAGGAGTATAGATTACCATGGTTCCGCCAGAAGGCATTTTATATTTTGAAAATCCAAGATTTAAAGATTTTGCTTTCTCAGAATGGATTCGCAATCTCCATATAACGGAACCATCATTAAGCGTTGTCCATTTTCCAATCTCTTGTGAAGATTGGTTGATGTAAAAGGTATGTGCAAAATGATTAGGTCTTCCTTTTCTTCGAAGTTCCATTTCAGCTTTCCTCAAGTCTTTATTGTCAAGAGGAGCCATATCAAGCACTTCCACATTTTTCAAATCGAGTGCTAAAGGTGCAACACGACTATCTTGTTGGGCAAATAAATTGGTAGTTAAAAAAACTACGAATAGAAGATGGAGTAAGTATTTCATTGATTTTAGAATTGATATAATAATTGTGTCCAAGATATTCTTATTTACCCGATAAATCGAAATATTTTCAAATAGATAACTGAACTGTATTTAAATAGGCAAAATGGTTTAAAAAACTCTGAATTTAAATTGATTGGTAAAATTCACGCTTAAACGTATATTTACAACAAAGTATTTAATAAACTTTTAATGTGTTCTTTTATAATATTTGGCTGTTTAAAAGCATTATTATAAAAAACTTGAAACAATAAAATTAGGTTATCCATGAAACAGTTCTTCTTAGTTCCAACACTTATGTGGTTGTTCATTTTTACAACTTCAGTAAGTGCCCAAACCGGTCTGAAAAAAGCAAATAAAGAATACGATTTACAAGCCTACAATTTGGCAGTTCCGAAGTACCTAAAAGTGCTGAGCAAAAAACCGCACAGTACAGAAGCTTTGGTGAAATTAGGTGCTTGTTATTTTCATCAAAATTTCTTTGTGGATGCTGAAAAGTATTTTAAAAAAGCCATCGGAAATGATGATTTTCATAATTTCAAATCATTCCTTCTCCCGTATGGTAAGACATTAATGGCACTCGAAAAATATAACCTTGCATCCAATGTTTTTACGCAGTATGCAAAGGTCGATCCATTTGTTGGAAATCACTTTGTTGAAAGTTGTGGTGCAGCTGCAGCAATTGATAGAAAGATCTCAGATTATGTTGTAAAAAATGAGTACAACAACTCATCTGATTCTGATTTCGGTCCAGCTTTATATTTGAATGATAAAATCGTTTTTACTTCCGCTAAAAATGGCGACGGCAATGGTTGGGATAATAATATCTCCAATAAATTGTATGTCAGTAAAAGAGACAAAAATCGATATCTGACACCACCTAAATTGGTGCGTAGTGCCATGGCAGGAGCGCAAAATGAAGGACCTGTCAGTTACAGCAAGGATGGAAAATGGGTAGCTTATACGAAGAACAATTTTACCAACGGCATCAGACATGTATCTACTTCTGGTCTTAATTTGAGCATCTTCATTGCTGAAGTATTACCAAATGGAGATTGGAAAAATGAAAAACCATTCATGTTCAATGGTAGTGGATATTCTTCTGGATTTCCTTGCTTTGCAGACAATGGCAACACCTTATATTTTGCTTCCGATCGCCCTGATGGTTTAGGTGGATTTGATCTTTTTGTTTCTACCCGAAATGGAAGTTCCTGGTCGTTACCACAGAATTTAGGAAGTTCTGTAAATACGCCCGGAAATGAGCTGACCCCATTTTTTAATTCAGGAGAATTACATTTTGCATCAGATTGGCATTTTGGATTGGGAGGACTTGATATTTTTAAAGCATCTAAAAGTGGACGAACTTATACCAACGTAGTTAATTTAGGAAAAGGAATCAATAGTAGTTTTGATGATTACGGATTTATCTATGATCATTCAAATGGGATTGGATATTTGACCTCCAACAGAAAAGGTGGAAAAGGAAAAGAGGATATCTACAGAGTGACGAGATCAGGGAGTACTGCTACATCATCTCCTACGGTATCAACGACTACTACCAATAATACTTATGGAGAACCGATGAGTCAACCGACTACTTCCAACAATACATATCCGGCAACTGCATCGACTTCAAATGCGGCGATGGTTGGCACGCCAAGCTTTCCATCATCAACCACCACCACAGCACCAGTCTCCTACATAGATCCAATAGATGAACACAAACTAACCATCCTTGTGATTGATAGGGAAACGCAATTACCAATTCCAAATGCAAAAGTTAATTTAGGAAATTGTGATGATTTTAATGATTACAGAACGGATGCGAATGGAAAATTTGGAACTTCAAAATTGAATAAACTTCCATGCGAATTTGTAATAGAACCTGCTGGTTACAATTCAATCAATATTGTGATTCAAAGATTAGGAGAAGAGCCAGAGGAATACAGGATAGAATTATCAAAAGCGAGTGGGGAAGTGGTAGGAACTTCCATCCCATCTACCACCACTCCTGCACCTGCAACGACGACACCCATGACGGCTACACCTCCGACTACTACACAATTGGAAGGAAGCACTGTTGCTCCAGTCAATCATATCGAAAGAAGCACAAGAAGTTACCAAGGAAATGTTTTAAACGTAGTTGATAACAATGCAGTGGAGGGAGTTACGGTAATAGCGACTAATGAAAACAATCAACAGATATTGGAAACGATGACAGATCAGTTTGGTGATTTCTGGTTGTCATTAGATGAAAATTCGTCTTACATCATTCGTATTTCAAAGGATGGTTTTAATAGTTCTGACCAAGTTGTCAAAACTGCAAAGATCGATAAGGACGAAGGCATTGGGACGATGATGTTCCGCCCATCTGGTGTGGCTGCATCAACTATTCCAACGTCTGCACCAAAACCAAAAGTAACCAATACTACAAGGGTTGCAACAACACCTGCTCCTTCAGTTGATAAGAAAAAATATACCCCTGCGCCGATGCCTGAAATAAAAAAGGAAGGGAGATTCTCCATTCAATTGGCAGCCAAGAAAGGAAAGTCAAAAATGAGTACCGCTCCTTATACCAAATTGACGGATATCGGTGAATTGTATCAGACTTACGAAAAAGGATATACCAAATTAAGATTGGGATTCTTTTCTTCTAAGTCCGCTGCTAGTATGGCTAAAAAATCGGCTGCTAAAAAAGGTTTTCCAGAAGCATATATTGTGAATGAAACAAACAAGCCTGCGAACTATTCTTCTAGTACTGCTTCTACAAATTCGAAACGAATTGATACGACCACAAAATATAAAGTGCGTCTTGCATCTTTGACAAAACCACAAAATTTTGATAGAAAATCAGTAGAAAGACATGGGACCATTGAGACTTACAAAAAAGGCAAGTTTACAGTCTTCTTACTTTCAGGCTACAGTTCGAAAGACAATGCAAGAGCCGCTGTGAAAAAAGCCGTAAAAGCTGGATTCAAAGATGCACAATTGGTGATTGACAACAATGGGAATTTGACACCAATCAAGTAATACAATCGTTTTTTGAAAAATAAAGCACCATTCGTGAATGTGAATGGTGCTTTATTTTTTTGATTTTGTAATTTTTAAAAGGCTAAGAAAACACCCGACAAGTAAGGTACTTATCGGGTGTTTGATAATTAAAAAACAATGACCTTACTTGTCTGAGATTTTGACAAAAGGTACTGATTGCTTCACTTGACCATTCACTTTTAAAAGTACGGTGTAGACGCCACTTTCATAATGGGAGGTATTAACGGTAACGGTTGTATTTGTAGTTACATTGTTGATCTTTTCCATCAAAACACCAGTACTATGATAAATTTCATAAACTGCATCTTCATTTTCAAATTGATTCAATACAATTGAAATCTGATTGGATGCTGGATTCGGGAAAATATCAACAGTTTCATTGCTTTTTATCCGCACAAAATTTCCGTCTGCATCTCTTTCATTGTAATATGCCGTAAATGGAGAAGTGGTATTGTCAAAAGCTCTTGATGCTTGCAACTCATCAATATCTTCAGCAATTAATGGAGCATTACTATTGACATAAATCGTGTAATCTTCCACTTCACCATATCCGACACTTCCACATGGTTGAGGATATCCACCATATTTCATCGCAACACGCATTCTGGTAGCTCCTGGGGATGCATCAGCTGGCACGTGTATACCGTACCATCTTCCGTATGAATTTCTGCACGCTACAACTAATTCCCCTGCATCAGAAAAGTCACCATCTTGATTCCAATCGATCCAAACTTTCCAATAAGAAGTATAACTATTCCAAGTATAACCAGGTCTTAAATAAATATAATGTAAACAATTGCTGTACATCTCAGAAGAGTAATTAGTGAAGTCGGCATAACCACCATTATTTCCAGACCAATTAGAAAAGTCATTTGTACATACTTGTTGGATATATTCATAATAACTATTTCCCCAAACATCACAATAGTCTGCTGGCTCTGGGCAAGTTTCAACGGTTACATCAAAGGAACAAGAAGCAGTCGATCCACATGCATCTGTAAAATCATAAGAAACCGTTGTCGTCCCTTCTGGAAATTCACCTCCATTTGTTGGGCCACTCGTTTGAGTAATAGATAGACCAGATTCATCGCATGGAATTTCAATGATGAATTCGTGGTGCTGTTGACCAGCTCGGTCTCTCCATTTTCCGTCACTTTTAATTAAAACCACATGATCTGCTCCACCTGAATAATAGTTATCTTGATTATTCGGTTCGCTATTTAGCCAATTGCTGTAATTCGAATTTTGACCACCTTCCCATACAAAGTTTCCTTCATTTACTTCATCCGTTAAACCAAGCCAACAGGTAGGTGCTATGATTGCATCTCTTATAAATTCATTTTCGGTAGCATCATTGATCACGACCAAGTATCCACCATAGGCAGCGGCAGTTTGCCTTGCTTGTGCCCAGCTTAAACTGTTACTTTGAGAACAGAAATAGCGATGTCCATTGTGTATTCCCATATCGATATAATATGGAACTGAAATTTCGCAAGTCGATGTTCCTTCCGTACAAGTACTTGTTGCAGTTGGTTCCTCCCATGAAACATGAGTCCCAGAAAGATCACAACTGACGGTGATATCATCTGAACAATCGACAACAATTTCTTCTACATCTGGAGTACAATCTTCCGTTATGGTTTGTGACCAAACAGCTGTATTACCACACGCATCAGTGACGCTCCAGTTTCGAGTAATGATGTTTAAATTTCCAATTGCTTCAATGTTTTGTCCACTGTTTCCTGGAACAATACTTCCACAATCTGTTGCTTCCAATTCAAGAAAATCAGGTACTTCTCCACATGCTACAGTGATATCGACTGGTGCAGATACGAATTCAGGAGCATCATTGTCTTCAATCGTTATATTTTGAATTTCCGTGTATTCATTACCACAGCCATCCGTTGCAGTCCAAGATCTTCTAATAGAATTGGTACAATCTTCCAATTGAATTTCTATGAAGAATATGGAAGCGTCACTGCATTCATCTATTGCAACCACATCTGTTGTTGATGGAAGTTCATCGCCACAGTTTATTGTTACATCAGCAGGTACACCTGAGAGGGTAGGAGCTAGTTCATCAATTATAGTGATGTTTTGAGTTTCGGAAGCTTGATTACCACAGATATCGGTGGCAGTCCAAGTTCTTGTAAAAGCCAAACAATTTCCTGATGTTGTAACTTCTGATTCTTCAAAGGTAATTTCAACAGAACCTGGGCAGGCATCACTTGCTGTCACATCTGGTACAAGAAGATCCGCTCCACAATTTATAGTTGCATCAGCAGGTACATTTGATAAAACTGGTGGTGCCAAATTTTCAATAGTAACTGTTTGAATTTGTGTAACTGAATTTCCAGCTGCATCAGTTGCTGTATATTCTCTGGTCAAGATTATTCCTACTGGACATTCGCCTGGAGTCTGAAAAACAGAAATAATTACTTCTACATTTTCATCGCAATCATCTGTAGCAGTAACGTCAGAAGTAGGAATATCTCCATCGCAGTCAATTGTAATATCTTCAGGAAGACCAGTTATGACAGGAGCTGTGGTATCTTCGATAGAAGTAATTGTTTGTATCCAAGTAGTAAAATTCCCGCAATCATCTGCAATCGTCCAAGTACGTACAGTTGCATTAGTGGAATTTATAACATCATTAAAAGTTTTGGTTAAATTTTCGGAACAATTATCAATAGCACCTGGAGCATCAGATGGTATTACATCCCCACAAATTAACTCAATCTCAGAAGGAGGAAGTGTAGTCAATGTAGGAGCTTCATTGTCGACAACAGTAATTATCTGAATCGCTGTACTTTCATTTCCACAATCATCAGTAGCAGTCCACTTTCTTTCTATGGACTGATTAGTACAATCATCGATTGGTGTATCTAAAACACTCAAATCAAAAGATGTTGTACATTCTGTTACAATAATCTCTGCCTGAGGAGGAATTGGATCTCCACATGAAATTGTAATGTCAGCCGGTATAGCTTGTAGAATGGGGCCTTCATTGTCAACGATAGTGATGGTTTGTGTTTGCGTTATTGTATTTCCAAAAGCATCGGTTGCAGAATAAAATCTGGTATTGACAAAAACGATTGGGCAATTCGAACTTTGCTCAAAATCTTGACTAAATGTTACGGTCAAA
This sequence comes from uncultured Saprospiraceae bacterium, assembly GCA_937928575.1. Classification (GTDB taxonomy): domain Bacteria; phylum Bacteroidota; class Bacteroidia; order Chitinophagales; family Saprospiraceae; genus CALDGQ01. The sequence goes on from CALFWW010000191.1 coordinate 50,440, forward strand.
TTATTCCCGCAGAAATCTTGTCCAGTTACATTTGGTGGTGGTTGAATAAAGCCTCCACATTCTAAAGTTATATCATCTGCAACACCAACAAGTGTAGGAGCGAATTCATTTTCAACTGTCACCGTGGCTTCACAAGTCCCTACATTCTCCACCGCGTCAGTTACAGTTAAAATAACAGTATTTGCACCGAGATTATCGCAATCAAAATCGGTGTTATTCAATGTAGTAGAAATAATCTCGCAATCATCTGTGCTATTGTTATCGATATCAGCTACTGAGATAGAAGCAGTTCCGTTGTCATCTAAAGTAATTGTTAAATCATTACATATGGCATTTGGTATTTCATTGTCTTGACAACCACATATACCTGATGGATCTGTAATGGTCACCGCAGCACCGCAACTACTTAAAATAGCACCAGCTTCATTTGAAAACTCAACGAAGACGAATTGAACACCTAGATTTTCGCAAGTAAAACTGCTTAAGCTGTTTTCTCTGATAGCAGCATTTATAGGACAATTATCCGTGTAAGTTGCGATATCGTCTACCGTGATACTAGCGGTTCCATCAGCATCTAGCTCAACGGTCGTCTGATTACAACTAATACTAGGACCAATGTTATCAATAACGGTGACAAAACCATTACAGGAATCACTATTGCCAGAAGCATCAGTAACCGTCAAAATAATTAAAGGAGCACTCGCAAGATCATCACAAGTGACTACCGTCCTACTTAGACTGAATTCTAAAGGCGCTCCGCAATTGTCAGTACTATTGTTATTGAAAATATCAGGGCTTAGTATTGTTTGTCCTGTCGCATCCAAAACTACTGCTGTACTGAAACAACTAGCATTAGGTGGGGTTGTATCTTCAACTGTAACAATAGATTCACATGATGTGAAGTTTTCGAATTGATCTAATACTCCCAATATTACTGTATTTTCTCCAATATTAGAGCAATCAAATTCAGAAATGTCAAGCGAGAAAGTCAGAAAATCATCGGGATCGCCACTGCTATTATTAATTTGAGTGGCTACAATTGATGCTGAGCCATCTGCATCCAATTGTATTGTTATGTCTTGACATCTAGCTGTAGCCTCAGGGGAACTTGTTTTTGCAACAGCATTAAAACATAAGATGCACAATAATAGAATCGTACTACTTAAAGTGTGAATTGTTCTTTTCATAAGTTTATGTATTTTATTAATGAAAAAGCCTTTTTTGGAATGCTCGTGCGTTAATGCTTAAACGTATTTGTACTGTTGTACCGCTTTGTATCTTTATCATTTTTAATGATGTGAGTACATAATACTTCCCTTAAAAATGGTAGTAGAATTCTACTACCTATTTTTCTGCTGAAAATTGGTAAGGCAGCCTATACTTCAATAGTACGACTACGAAAAGCAATTGTATACGTGCATTAATTCCAATGAAGCAAATAATGTATGTGCTTTAAAAACTAAACTGAAATATTTGAGGTCGGGTGACCAAGCCATTTAAGCCATTAATGAAAGTAGACTATTATTTGAAATTTCTGAAAGAATGACGCATCAATTTTTTATTTAATGTAATTAGGCACATTTTTTATTAATTTCTTGTGCCTTCTGTCTTGATTAAAACATGTAACCAACCTAAAAAATACAGTACATGAAATAGATACCATTTATTGGAGCAAAGAAAAATGATGCAAGGAGGATCACGGCTTTATTTTTGTGAAGCACGAGCGCCTTAACACTTTTTCATTTGCAATATCAAACAGGAAGTAGTCCGATCTGTCACGATAAACCTTTCGTCAACACGATGTCCAGCAATCCAACATATTGTACCCGCAGATTCTAAAATCCAAATTTTTTCTTTTTCTAGTAGGCTTAATTTATTATTGATAAAAAAGTCTTTTAATTTTTGCTTTCGACCCTTCATACCCATTGGTTGAAAAGTATCACCTCGTTGCCACCGTCTAAATTTTAATGGAAAAACTAATTTGTCCCAATCTAAATAAGCTTTTTGTGGATCGAATTCTTTTGGAATTTCTCTAATCCTAGTTGTATAAATGATGGCATTTCCTAAGTTAACTTTCTCATTTGCTGCTTCTAAATAGACCTCACTTGCTAAATCTCTTGAGGTAGCATGTGTTATCAATAACTGCGCTCGATTCAAGACTGCACGATGCGTCGGAGAGAAAAACTGTCTACCAGAATTTGTATGAGTGGACTGAAGCATTTGCGAAATCTGATCTTCATTGAAACCAAAAGGGGAAAGGCATTCAAATAAAATCGTTTGTTGCGCAGGGTGCTCTTTAATCATTTCCAGATTTAATTCCGTATCCCCATTTTCAAATGAAGTCATCACCTCATTTTTGATTTGAGCAATTCTTTCATTGAACAATAAAGTCACTTCTTTTAGCTTATCGAAATTCTTCTTGGCCGTTTTTTCCAGCGCCGGATTCAACGACTGAAGGGGAGGAATCACTTGATGACGAATTAAATTCCGAGCATATTTATCACTTGCATTACTGGCATCTTCGCGATATAGCACTTCAAAACTAGCAGCATATTTCTGGACTTCATCCTTAGAAGCAAAAAGCAATGGGCGTATAATGTTATCTCTTCTTGGCGGAATACCTGTCAACCCACGAATGCCAGTCCCTTTTGTGAAGTTATAAAAAGCAGTTTCAATACTATCATTGAGGTGATGCGCTGTTGCAATGAAATCAAAACTATTTTCACTTCGAATTTTCTCCAGCCATTCATATCTCAAGTCTCTTGCAACGACTTGAATAGATTGTTTTCGACCCGTAGCAATTAAGTTTGTATCAAATTCAATAGTATGAAAATCAATACCTTCTTTTTCACAAGTTTGCCGCACAAATAAGGCATCTTCGTTGGAAGCTTTATCTCTCAATCTAAAGTTGACATGAGCAACACCAATCGAAATATTCGCCGCCCTAAAAAGATGCAGCATCACCATCGAATCAATCCCACCACTAACGGCCAAAAGTACCCGTTGAGTCGAGTCAATTTTTAAGGTTTCCTTTTTATATTTTAGAAAGTGGTTGAGCATAGATTAATTTTAGACCGCCTTTCGACTTTAAGACCGGTCACTTCGTTTACTATAAGACCGTACTTCGCTTTGCTCAGTACTTTAAGACCGCCTTTGGCTTTAAGACTGCTTCCCTTTCAAATGAAACTTCATGTTCTAATATTACTTCTCGTTCTCGAAGTAATAACAGAACACGAAGTATAACATCAAGGAAAAGCAGTCTTAAAGCGATAGCGGTCTTAAAGTGCAACGGTCTAAATGCCGGAGGAGGTCTTAAAGCGCCAGCGGTCTATCCACAAATTTATAGTTTATTACTTACCCATTGAATAAATTAAATTTATATTTGAATCGAAATCAATCGACCTTCCTTTTTATAGTAGCAATTTATTGAAAATCAACGAATTACAACAATTAAGATGAATAAAATTTCTGCATGTATTTTTGATTTAGATGGTGTCATTGTGGATACCGCAAAGTATCATTTTCAAGCTTGGCGTCGATTGGCCAATGAATTAGATTTCGATTTTACAGAAAAAGAAAATGAGAAATTAAAAGGAGTCGGTCGAATCGATTCTTTGAAATTAATTTTAAAATGGGGAGGCATCAAGATGGATGAGGCATCAATGCAGTCATTGGCAGTCAAAAAAAATGAATGGTATATTGAATTCGTCAATAAAATGACCACCGATGAAATCATGATTGGAGTCGTTGATTTCCTGAATGAATTACAACAAAAAAATATCAAGATTGGATTAGGGTCTGCTTCAAAAAACGCAGTTCCGATTTTGACAAAATTAGATATCAAACATTACTTCGAAGTCATTATGGATGGTACCAATGTGACTAAAGGAAAACCCGATCCGGAAGTTTTTGTCGAAGGTGCCAAACGACTTTCTGTTCCACCTAGTAATTGTATTGTTTTTGAAGATGCACCAAAAGGAATCGATGCAGCATTGAATGGTGGGATGTATGCTGTTGGAGTTGGAGATCCTGCAGATTTAGGACATGGTCATCATGTGATTCCAAATTTCAAAGACTTGACATTTGATACTTTAATAAATTCACTTTCACAATCAACACTATGAAGGATTATTTAAAAAAGGATGAGTGGAAAATTATCGAAGAAGGATTTAATCCCAACTACAATCGAATTTCTGAATCCATTTTTAGTTTAGGAAATGGTCGATTTGGACAACGCGCCAATTTTGAAGAAACTTATTCTGGAGATACGTTACAAGGTCATTATTTAGCTGGTATTTATTATCCCGACAAAACACGAGTTGGTTGGTGGAAAAATGGGTATCCTGAATATTTTGCCAAAGTTTTAAATGCACCCAATTGGACAGGTATCAAAATAGATATCGATGGAGAAGAGCTGGATTTGGCAAATTGTGAAGTCAATGATTTTGTCCGAATTTTAGATATGAAAAATGGAGTCTTAGAAAGAACTTGCACAGCTAAAATGAAAAGCGGTCGCATTGTGAAAATTCATGCAAAACGTTTTTGTAGTATCGCCAATGACAATATCGCTTGTATCCGATATGCTATCAAAGCCGTTAATTTTTCGGACCCAATTCAATTGACGCCTTTTCTAGATGGAGATGTAATCAATGAAGATACCAATTATGATGAAAAATTTTGGGAGCCTATCCATGAAGAAGCAACTGAAAATGAAGCATACCTAATCACGGAAACCAAGAAAACGGAATTTCAAGTTTGTACAGGAATGCGTGTTCAAGTTGTTAAAAATGGAGATATAATTGATATTGATGGCAAATCTTTTACCAAAGATAAATACGCTGAAGTTGCTATCAATACTTCTATAAAAGACGAAGAAGAAATGGTCATCTATAAGTATGTGTCCAATATCACTTCTGAAAATCACCCAAAATCAAATCTATTAACTGTCTGTAAAAATGAAGTAGAAAAAGCAACCACTACTGGATTTGAACAATTGCTAACAGACCATCAAAATGCATGGGCGAAAAAATGGGAAGAAAGTGATATCATCATCAAAGGAGATGTAGCCGCTCAACAAGGAATTCGTTTCAATATTTTTCAACTTAACCAAACGTACACGGGTGAAGATGAACGCCTCAATATCGGTCCAAAAGGATTTACAGGTGAAAAATATGGCGGCAGTACTTATTGGGATACGGAAGCTTATTGCATACCTTTTTATTTGTCAACTGCGGATCAACGAGTTGCCAGAAATTTATTGGTGTACCGTTTTAAACATCTTCAAAAAGCAATTGAAAATGCAACCAAGTTAGGATTTAAAAATGGAGCTGCATTGTACCCAATGGTCACCATGAACGGTGAAGAATGTCATAATGAATGGGAAATTACCTTTGAAGAAATCCACAGAAATGGGGCAATTGCTTATGCGATTTTCGATTACATCCGATACACCAATGACGAAGCATACTTGACGGAATACGGTATGGAATTGTTGGTAGGAATTGCTAGATTTTGGGCACAACGAGTTCATTTTTCAAAACCAAAAAACAAATATGTCATTCATGGTGTGACTGGTCCAAATGAATATGAAAACAATGTAAATAACAATTGGTACACTAATTTCATTGCCGTTTGGTGTTTGAAATATGCAATGTATGCGATTGATTATGTCAAATCACAAAATGCCACTCAATTTCAATCTATTGCAGATCGCATAAAATTCTACGAAGTCACTGAAACGAATCAATGGAAGGATATTGTTGACAAAATGTATTTTCCAGTCGATCAAGAACTGCAAATATTTTTACAACAAGAAAATTTTCTGGACAAAGAAATTATTCCTGTCAAAGATTTACCAGCGGAAGATCGTCCAATTCATCAAAAGTGGTCTTGGGATCGGATTCTACGTTCTTGTTATATCAAACAAGCAGATGTTTTGCAAGGACTCTATTTTTTCGAAGATGCATTTGATATCGATACGATTAAGCGAAACTTTAGATTTTATGAACCGCTAACCGTTCATGAGTCAAGTTTATCACCATGTGTGCACGCAATACTAGCTGCCAAAATTGGTGACTATGAAAAGGCCTATGAAATGTATTTAAGAACTGCTAGATTGGATCTCGATGATTACAATAATGATACAGAAGATGGTTGTCACATCACCAGTATGGCTGGTACCTGGATGGCGGTGGTGAAAGGATTTGGAGGGATGCGGGTAGCGGATGATCAGTTGTCATTTACACCGCATTTACCTAGCCAATGGAAAGGCTATAGTTTTAAAATTAGATTCAGAAACAGATTGCTAAAAATAAGCATCGATACCAGTGGAACACATATTCAAAAATTGGAAGGAGTGGACTTAAAGATTAAAGTGAATACAAAAGAAGTCCAATTGGTAGGCGAGGACCCGATTCTGTGTTAATTTTCTATTAAATGAGCAGCTTTCACACATGGTTTAAGTATTTAAATAGGTAGTATTGTAGTTATAAGCTTACAAAAAATATCAGCTATGCAATTTAGAGTTTTTCTTCTTTTATTCACCTTCATTATTTGGTTTGCAAGTTGCAAACAGTCGGAACAAACCACCAATGGATTGGTCAGCAATACGATGGAATCCGTTACAACTAAAACTTCCAAAACACTTCCGGATTGGGCCAAAAATGCGAATGTATATGAAGTCAATATCCGACAATACACCAAGGAAGGAACCTTCAATGCATTTGCTGAACATCTTCCTCGTTTGAAAAAAATGGGAGTAGATATTTTATGGTTAATGCCGATTTTTCCAATCTCAGAAACAAAAAGAAAAGGGCCACTCGGAAGTTACTATGCAGTTTCTGATTTCAGGAAAGTCAATCCTGAATTTGGAACACTCGCAGATGTGAGAGCGCTCATCAAAAAAATTCATGCATTGGATATGAAGATTGTTTTGGATTGGGTACCGAATCATACTGGTTGGGATCATACTTGGATCAAAGAACATCCTGATTATTATGTGCATGATGCGAAGACGGACACCATCGTACATGGACGTGATCGCGATGACAAAATCACCGATTGGTATGATGTGGCAGAGCTGAATTATGACAACAAAGCGATGCGTAAATTAATGATCGAAGACATGAAGTATTGGATTGCAGAAGAAGATGTAGATGGCTATCGATTGGATTGTGCACATAGTGTTCATTTAGATTTTTGGGATGAGGCAACTCCTGAATTATACAAAATCAAACCAATCTTCTTACTTCCTGAAACCAACGAACCTTCTTTCAGAAACAGTGGCAACTTTGACTTGACTTATGGTTGGGAATGGCACCATCTAATGAATGACATCGCTAAAGGAAAAAAGAAAGCAAGTGATTTGGATAAAATGTTTGAGGAATATGCGGGTAAGTATAAGCGCGGTTTCACCATGCAATTTACTTCCAATCATGACGAAAATTCCTGGAATGGATCGGAGATTGAAAGAATGAAAGATGGCTATAAAGCATTCGCAGTTTTGGCTGCCACTTTTGATGGAATGCCGTTGATATATAGTGGACAAGAAGAACCACTAATCAAACGATTGGAATTTTTCGACAAAGATGAGATCAAATGGGGTTCTTTCGAAAATGCTGAAATGTATCGAAAATTATTCGACCTAAAACACAGAAATAAAGCACTTTGGAATGGAGAATATGGTGGACCCCTTCAAAAAATTGATGCTGCCAATGATCATGTATATGCGTTTTTAAGAAGCAAAGATGGTGATAAGGTAGTCGTCATGATCAACCTTTCTGATCAACCACAAAATCTGAAATTTTCAGATGAAAACGTAGAAGGAGCTTACAGTAGCCTTTTTGGTAACAGTACAGTTACACTAAAGTCGGATATGGAGATGAAGTTGAAGCCTTGGGAGTATATTGTGTTGGAGGCGGAGTAGGAGGTAAAATACAAATTTCCCAAAAAGACGAGCATCTGAGAAAGGTGTTCGTCTTTTTCGTTTTGCATTTTGTTAAGATAAATTATACAAATTGTATTCTAAAATAGCGGAAATTATATAGAGGAAAAATTTATTGAGATCAAGACGGAAAACGCAGACATAGCCTTAGTTACCGCGCTGGCTTGCATTGCAAAAGTACATGACTTTATTTCCAACGCTGATATCGATAAATTTTTCTTATTGAATACCGCCATTTTAGGATTCA
>CALFWW010000192.1 GCA_937928575.1 uncultured Saprospiraceae bacterium
TATGCCAAGAAGTCTTCCGTAATCTTGGAAATTGGAATATCATATATATTCAGTTCGTCACGTTCGATGAAAAATAAAAGAAGATCAAATGGACCTTCAAATTGGGTGAGTTTTATCGTATAAGTGTTCTGCTGCATAGTAAGACAAATATACGAATATCCGTGTTTTATTAAGCATTTGCCTTGTGTCATTTGAGCCCTTTGAAGACCGCAAAAACTTGAGCCCTTTTGAAGGCTAGCAAGAAGTTGAGCCTTTGGAGGCTAGCTTGGCTCAAAGCTAGGCTAGCCTTCAAAGGGCTATATTTTCATATCTTACATCAAAATTCTCAACCAAAATTTTTAATCCATTGACGACCAAAGGAAAACTATATCTAATTCCATGTCCTATTGAGGAAAATGCGATTCACACCATTCCGGATTATGTAGTGAAAATTATTCATTCACTCGATCTTTTTTTGGTGGAAAAAGCGAAGACCGCCAGACACTTTATTAAAAGAACGAATCCTCCTTTTGCGATTAATACTTTGGAGATTTTGGAACTCAATAAACATCAAAACGATCAATTTGAAACAGACGAAGTTGGCGAATTTATAACGTTGATTGAAGGTGGAAGAAATGGTGGATTGATTTCAGAAGCGGGCTGTCCAGGTGTCGCAGATCCTGGTGCCAAAGCGGTATTGAAAGCACATGAAGCAGGTATCGAAGTCGTCCCGTTTGTTGGTCCTTCTTCGATTTTATTGGCATTGATGGCATCTGGAATGAATGGCCAACAATTTACATTTCATGGCTACCTTTCACCCAAAGCTCCTGAATTAGCTAAAGACCTTAAACGGCTTGAAAGTCAATCTGGAAAATTTAATCAAACGCAATTATTTATCGAAGCGCCCTATCGAAATCGCAATGTAATCGAACAGGCTTTGAATAGTCTAAATGACAACACTTTGTTATGTATCGCAGTTGATGTTACTGCCCCCACCGAATTTATTCAAACTAAAAAAGTTGGGGAGTGGAAGAAATCTGTGATTCCGGATTTGCATAAGCGACCTGCTTTGTTTTTATTATATAGTGTAAAATAAAGAGTTTAAAGTGTAGAGTGTAGAGTGGCTTGTCTTTTTGGTTAGGAAGTATTGGAAAAAGGAAGTATTAAAAACCTTTTACAACAAAATGGAAACGTGTTTCGTAGGATACTTAATATTACTTCTTCCTTGTCATTCTGAGAATGGAAATCTTGGTATGCCAAGATGAAAGTCGAAGAATAAAGGAAGTAATCGCACTTACGATTTCGACCGTGACTGGGTGTGGCAATAGAGGGAAGTGGAGAAATATATCTCTACATTGACAACCATATTATAAGACAACAAAATTATAAATTTCGTATAACAAAATGAGTAAAATTCATATCGTATTTGGTCCGCAAGGTGCTGGTAAATCTACCTATTCCAAAAAATTAGCTCAAGAAGTAAACGGTATTCATTTCGCGATTGATGATTGGATGTGGACATTATTTGGTGCCGACCTTCCAAAGTCCATGAGTCCTAAATGGATCAATGAACGTGTGGGCAGATGTGAAAAAATGATTTGGGAATTATCAAAAAACATAACAACATGTGGTCGTGAAGTCATTCTCGATCTTGGTTTTACAAAATTGGCGAAACGAAAAAAATTCAAACAGTTAGCTGCTGAACTTAACATCCCCTCACAAGTTCATTTTATCAAAGCACCACATGCAATTCGTCGGAAACGTGTTTTGGATAGAAATGTAAATAAAGGAGATACTTTTTCTTTTGAAGTGACGCCAGGGATGTTTGATTTTATGGAAGGGGAATATCAGCAACCGTGGGAGGATGAATTGAAAGATGCAATAATAGTTGATACGAATACCTCAACGTAAATTCTAGGTAGTAACCTTTGCTTATTATTTCGTCCTATTATTGTGACCATTGATTTGTATTCATTATCACAAAAAAACATGAAGTTCCATTTATTTATGGCACTTTTTTGGACTCCTTATCGTTTTATAATTATTCACTAAATTTGATCAAACAATTCAATACAAATGACTGAATTAGCGGTAGCTCAAAAAAATCTCAAGAAAAATGGTTGGTTAGATCTGGAAGTCGATCCGACATTGGATTTGGTAAAGGAAATCAACAAACTAAAGAAAGAAAAAAATGCGATTATCTTGGCGCATTATTATCAAGAGCCAGATATTCAGGACATCGCAGATTATATTGGTGATAGTTTGGGACTTTCTCAAAAAGCCGCTAGCACAAAAGCTGATATTATTGTTTTTGCTGGAGTACATTTTATGGCGGAAACTGCAAAAATTTTATCGCCACAAAAGAAGGTATTGTTACCAGACTTTAAAGCAGGATGTTCATTAGCTGATTCTTGCCCACCTCATTTGTTTAGAAAATTCAAAGAAAAATATCCCGATCATGTTGTGGTGAGTTACATCAATTGTACTGCTGAGATGAAAACGTTGACAGACATTTGTTGTACTTCTACGAATGCAGTTCATATCATAGAAAGTATCCCGAAAGACACCCCAATTATTTTTACTCCTGATAAAAACCTAGGTGCTTATTTGCAGAAGAAAACGGGTCGGGAAAATATGATCATCTGGCAGGGAGCTTGTATGGTGCACGAGATATTTTCTCATGAAAAAATTACGAAGTTGATGTTGCGTCACCCAGATGCAAAGTTGATTGCTCATCCAGAATGTGAAGCACATATTTTGGAAAAAGCACATTACATTGGTTCTACAAGTGGTTTGTTGAAATTCACGAAAGAAGATAAAGCCAAGGAATTTATTGTGGCAACTGAATCTGGTATCATTCACCAAATGATGAAGAAAGCACCTAACAAAACTTTCATCCCTGCTCCACCTAACAATACATGCGCATGTAATGAGTGTCCGCATATGAGACGTAATACGATGGAGAAATTGTACCTGTGCATGAAGCACGAAACACCGGATATCATTATGCCGGATTGGATCATCAAGGAAGGAAGAGCTTCTATTGATCGGATGTTGGAGATTTCTAAGAAAGCGGGGCTCTGACGACCTGTGGTCAATTAGAAATTGAAAATTATAAATTGATCTAGAGACGTGTGCTTGCGTGAAGACGCTTGGAAATGGATCTAGGGACGCTGGGTGCTATTTGGATATTTGGAATTTTAGCCACTTCTCGTTCAAAGGGAATTTTCAAATTTGAAATTAAAATTCCCTTTGAAAGCAGAAATGGCTAAATATCCATATTTCTAAAAGTCTTCTAGGAGTCAAATTCAACCCTCGCACAATTATTGCATATAATAGATATATGTTTTTCCCCTCTTTAGTCTCTTAACACTATAACATATTGGTACGTTTAAACGTTAAATACCAGTTAAGTCCATAACTGTCACTTAAATTTGCAAAATCGATTAGGATTACTTCGTTAGAAGGGCTGAACTCTTTTGTAGTACAAGCCAGCGCGGTAACGCTGCTATGTCTGCGTTTTCTGCCTTGTACTCCAAACCGATTTCATCAAATTTAATGCAACGTTATAAACTTAAATGGTATTTATCTTAACTTTGCGTCTTCCATGAACAATCTTTGAATTGGTTTGAAGCATATCGCGACCAATTTCAATCAAAAAAACTTAAAAAAACGTGAGATTAATTCTTTTAGCCATATTGGCTTTCATTAGTTTGTCCGCAACTGCGCAGCAAGGCTGGGAAGCAGGAGGCATGGCAGGTATTACACATTATCAAGGTGATATCAATACTTCTAGTTTTCTTAATAAACCTGGTGTCTCCATCAGTGCATTGGCAAGGTATAATTTCAACAATCGTATTTGCTTAAAAATTGCTGGTACTTACGGACGGACGGGTGCCGATGATGCTAATTCTTCAAACGAATTTGAAAAAACAAGAAATCTTAGTTTTCGGACTGATATTTTTGATGGTTCTGCTCAATTAGAATTCAACTTCATGCCTTACGTGCACGGAAGTAAGGAAGAATTTTTTACTCCCTACTTATTTTTAGGAGCATCTGTTTTCAAATTTGATCCGCAAGCTTTTTATGATGACCGATGGATTGATTTGAGACCTTTAGGAACAGAAGGACAATTTAAAGGAGAAGAATATTTTTCTACTGCTGGTGCGATGGTGTTTGGTGGTGGGTTGAAGTTGAGCTTGACCTACGAATGGAGTATCAATATTGAAGTAAGTGCGCGTCGATTGTTTACGGATTATTTAGATGATGTATCAACTGTTTATCCGGACATGGAGGACTTGGAATCTTTGAGAGGAGAATTATCTGTTGCGCTTTCGGATCCATCTATTGGTGATCAACCACTTGGTGATTTTGGCAGACAAAGAGGTGATGCTGAAAATAATGACATGTTTTCATTTGCAAATATTGGAATCGTTTATTACTTCGGTGATATCCGTTGTCCAGATTATGGTAGTAGAAAATAAAGATGAGATCGTAAGAATCTTTTAAAATCTTAGTCTCTAATGACTCAAAAAAGTCGACAGAAATTCTGTCGACTTTTTTTATTTGGAAAACTATAAATTTACATCATGATTCGTCAACACAATATTATTCTCAATCCATATCCCAGAGGATTTCACTTGATTACAGATGTTGTTTATCAACAGCTTCCTACATTGCCAGAAACGGGTTTGTTTAACTTATTTATCAGACATACTTCAGCTGGATTAAGTATCAATGAAAATGCTGATCCTTCTGTTCTCGTCGATTTTGAATCATTTTTCAACAAGATTGTTCCGGAGCACGAACCTTTCTTGACGCATACAATGGAAGGACCGGACGATATGCCTGCTCATATAAAAGCCGCTTTGGTAGGGAGCTCGATAACGATTCCAATATCGGAGAGTCGATTTAATTTTGGAACTTGGCAAGGAATTTACTTATGTGAGTTTAGGAATCGTGGTGGCAATCGTAAACTGGTTGCTACTATTTATAGTTAGTTTAGCTACACAAATATTAAAAACTATTGGAAGTATTTTTTCAAGGTGTTGCTTTTGGATTGGCGCTTGCTGTTATGGCAGGTCCGATTTTCTTTGCTTTGTTACAAACTGGAATTGAAGAAGGTTTTCGGGCAGGCATGAAAGTAGGAATTGGTATTTGGACAAGTGATTTAATTTATATTATCCTTTGTTTTCTAGGGCTATCTTATGTCATAGAATTAGTGGAATGGGACAATTTCAACTACTACGTTGGCACTATTGGTGGATGTATTTTATTAGCCGTTGGTATTGGCGGATTGATTAGCAAGCCTGTCCAGTTTGAAAACGGAAAAGTAGTGTTGAAAAACTCTTCTTCTTTAGCGCTCTGGCTCAAAGGTTTTATGATCAACACGTTTAATCCATTCACTGTCGTCTTTTGGATGGGTTCAATGACTTCTGCCGTTTTGAAAGATGAGTTGGTGACAAGAGATGTTTTCATTTTCTTCGGTGCTATTTTAACTACTGTGATCTTAACAGATTGTTTGAAAATATACATGGCTAAATGGATTCGCAGTCGCTTAAATGATAAATATTTGCTTTGGATCAGACGTGGTGGTGGAATCGTGTTTATTGTGTTTGGAATAGGTTTGATTGTGCGCGTAACAATGTGATTTAAGCAAAGCTTAAATCACATTGTTACGCGAATTTAAAATTGAAAATGTAAAATTTAAAAATAGGATCTAGGGGGGGGTGAGGACGTGGTAACCCATCCCTGTATCGACTAGCGTCGAACGTCCCTTCCCTATTTCGAAATATTATTTCAAAAAATGGCAGGGGAACTCGCGGGGAGCTCGTGAGTTCGCTTTGCATACGTACTCATACCTCTTCGATCTATTTTAAATTATAAATTCGCGCTGACTTTAGCAGGTAGGAAATAATTTTAAATTAATTAACGAGAAAAAATATTATACTTCAAGATCGCATAGATTGCCCGAAAACCATCTTTCCAACCAATTTTTTTTCCATCCTTGTAAGAACGGCCATAATAGGAAATGCCCACTTCATAGATTCGGATGTCTTCAATCCTCGCAACTTTAGCGGTCACTTCTGGTTCAAAACCAAAACGATTTTCTTTGAGTTTTAATGGCTGGATGATTTCTGTGCGGAATAACTTGTAACAAGTCTCCATATCCGTCAAATTTAAGTTGGTGAACATGTTGGATAAAAACGTAAGAAAATTGTTACCAATAGAGTGCCAGAAGAATAAAATACGATGTGGTTTTCCTCCCATAAATCGAGAACCATATACTACATCCGCCCACCCTTCTATCATTGGTTTCAATAAGATATTATACTCATTCGGATCATACTCCAAGTCGGCATCTTGAATAATGAGATAGTTTCCGGTCGCTAATCGGATACCAGTATGCAGGGCTGCTCCTTTACCTTTATTGACCTCATGTGATTCGAAACGAATATTGAAATCTGGATTTTGACGAATGTAAGAAGCGATGGCATCTTCAGTTCCATCTGTTGAAAAATCATTGATAATAATGACTTCCTTTTTTATACCATTCATCAATTCTACTGCTTTGACTTTATCCAAAATTAAATGGATGGTCTTGGCTTCATTATAGGCAGGAATAATTATAGATAAGACTTCTGACATCGGTTTTTTATAACTCGTTTTTTATACGCTCGAAAACGTGGATGCAAATTGAACTCAAACATGACAGTATTCAATAAGAAAAATTTATCGATTTCAGCGTTGGAAATAAAGTCAAGCACTTTTGCAAAGCAAGCCACCGCGGTAGCTGAGGCTATGTTTGCGCTTTCCGCCTTGATCTCAATAAATTTTTCTTCTATATAATATCTGCCATGTTAGAATACAATTTGCATAAGTTCAAATATAATACATCCTTTTACTTTTGTTGTACAAGGAAGCTTGAAAACAAAAACAAAAAACGCCTTGCAGTTTCGGGCAAAGCGCTATTGAAAGAGTTATATTATGATATTCAATTTTATAAAAAGGTGAATTTTCCCATTTTAATTGGTTCACCATCTGCAGCAATTCTGTAATAATAAGTCCCGGAATCCATCTGCATCGATTTATTCAATGAAAATCTTGAACCATTCATTTTTTGATTGCTGATCAATTGCCCAATGCTATTATAGATTTCCAACTTCACATTTCCTGACAAGGTTCCTATATCAAAGGTCACTTGATCCGTAGCCGGATTTGGAAAGATATTTACTTCTGCAGCCGTCTCAACTTCTTCATTCGAAGTAACAAAAGCAGCAATTGAGATGTTGCTGAAAATTAGCGGAATTGTTTGTGTAGAAATACAAGCTTCTACCGCTGTAAAAGAACCATCAATAAATAGTTCACTTACTCCTGCTCCTCCTGCCATTGAAAAGAACACAGAATAAATGGATTCGCCATCTGCTCTAGAGACGCCCATTGTGGAAAAGTCCAACCAAGAAAAAGTTATTTTCCCAGGTGCTGGTTGACCAAAACTATTCTCATTTAGATTTGGTAAATTCAAGTTTCCTATATCGTCAAATTGTAAAATATTCGGATCATAATTCATCGTATACTGAAGGCAAACGATACCTTCAAATTGTTGTACTGGAAAATCAACACGCACCTGATTACCTACAATAGTTTGGTCAGGGATAATATAAACCGTATCAGTCTGCGCATTAAGTGAAATTCCTAACAATATAAATGTGAATGCGAGTATGTAATTTGTTGTTTTCATGATTATTATAATTTGTTGTTTATTGAAAATTGGCTTTTATAAAAAGATAAACTTACCCGAAGTTAATAATTTTCAATTTAAAAGTATTGTGTAGAAATATATGCCTTCATTTAGATTAGCTTTATTTAACGCGATCCTTTCATTTTCGAAAATTGTGTAGTCTTTTGCTTTCCATTAAAAGCAAATATTTCTAATATCAAATTGTGGTGCCACGCTTCTAGTTCAAAAGTCAATCTATCATTTGATGGATTAGGAAATACTAAAGATGATTGACACATTAACCCCGAATTGATAATATTTTTATTTTTACAACTTATTCTAAAGTATTGGGTTTTATTAACTGATTCACCATTTTAGCAAAAAAAACATACAGAACAAATATGGATTCAAATTTTTATCCTCTTAAAGTAAGCGACAAAGTTTGGGAAACAGATGATGCAGTCACAATATACTTTGACATTCCTGCTGAGCAAAAAGAAACCTTTCAATTTATTCCTGGACAATATTTGACCTTGCGATTCACTCTAAATGGAAATGAAGAGCGAAGAGCTTACTCTATTTGTACGGGTGCGCATGAAAATAAATTAGGTGTTTCTATCAAAAAAGTAGAAAAAGGAAAAGTGTCCAATCATGTTGCCAACAGTATAAATACAGGAGATACGATAGAAGTCATGCCACCGCAAGGAAGATTTACAGCCAAGATTGATTCTGATAATCGTAAAACTTATTACTTGTTTGGTGCAGGAAGTGGTATCACTCCTTTGATGAGTATTATTAAATCTGTTTTGGAAAATGAACCACAATCTTCTGTCTTTTTGCTTTATGGAAATAGGAATCAACAATCTATTATTTTCAATGAGCAGTTGGATCAATTACAAAAACAATATCAAGGCCAATTAAAAGTAGAACACATCCTTAGCAAAGTAGAAAAACAGAAAGGTGGCCTACTTGGTTTGTGGAAGAAAAAAGCGACTGGATGGGAAGGTAAAAAAGGTCGAATCAATGCAACCACAGCTGATACTTTTTTAAATGAAAACGCCGCACCTTATCCCGATGCACACTACTATATTTGTGGACCTGGAAGAATGATCGATACCGTTTCTGATTTTCTTAAGGAGCAAAAAGGGATTAACAAGAAAAATATTCATATTGAAAAATTCACGACTGATTCACCAAAAGCTCAAAAAGCAGTTGCTGTCGGAGCAGGTGAAGCAAAACTGGTCGCAACCATCAACGGTGATGAAATTGTAACAGTGATTAAGAAAGGAAAAACGATTCTGGATACGTTATTGGATGAAAAGGCAGATCCGCCATATTCTTGTACCGCTGGTGCTTGCTCTACTTGCATGGCCAAAGTGCTGAAAGGAAGTGTTGAAATGGAATCTTGCTCTGCTTTAGATGATGATGAAGTGGAAGATGGTTTTATTTTGACTTGTCAGGCACACCCAACGTCGGATGAAGTGGTGATTACTTTTGATGTCTGATTTCTCACCTCCTTACGTCGGTTCGAATTAAAAATTGAAAATGTAAAATAAGAACAGAGGACGCGGGAGGAATTAAAAATTGAAAATGTAAAATTAAAAATAGGACCTTGCTTCGTGAGTGCGTGAAGACGTATTCTAACACATAGCTCACATAGATTCACATAGTTGATTTGCGAGTTTATTTTACGACCTCCTCTATGTGTGTATGTATCTTTGTAGTCTTTGTGTTAAATAACACGTCCTCCCAGCGACACAAGGTCCTATTTTAAATTTTTAATTTTACATTTCTAATTCGAGCTATGCTCGCATAAACATCCACTTCCCAATCTCCCGAAAACTAATCTTCTTCCCATACATCAATATCCCAACACGATAAATACGGGCAGACAACCATACAAAGAAAACAGCAGTTCCGATTAAAGAAATAATGGATAAAGCAATTTGCCAAGCAGGTGGATCGAATGCTAATCGCGCCGGCATCACAATTGGTGAAAATAATGGGAAGATAGAAGACCAAACCGCCAATGTACTGTTTGGAGCACGGACTGCTACGATCATAATATAAAATGCAATCAAAACAGGAATCGTAATTGGAATCGTCAACGCTTGCCCTTCTCCCATATCATCACTCATAGCTGACCCCACTGCTGCGAATAGAGATGCATACAGAAAATATCCTCCTAAAAAGTAAATGATAAATAATGGAATGATTAACCACCATTTTTGAGCAGCTAGTTCCTGCATAATAAGTCCAACATTCATATCCATTTCTTCGAGTCCTCCTAAATTTGGATCCCCCATTGCACCCGGAAGATTATCCATCGATCCAGCATCGACTCCAAAAATAAAATTTACAATCACCGCAAAGATGGGTATCAAAACTACCCAAATTGCGACTTGTGTCAGCCCCACCGCTCCTACGCCAATGATTTTACCCATCATTAACTGAAATGGTTTGACCGATGAAATCATCACCTCCACAATCCGACTCACTTTTTCTTCCATCACACTTCTCATCACCATCATCCCGTAAATAAAAACGGTCATATACATTATCAGCCCCATGCTACCACCTATGGCAGCTGCTATCACACCTGCCATAGAACTCGTATCTGCACTATCCGCATTGATAGGTTGTGGATCAATGCTAACTCTGGTTTTTAAACTTTCTAATTCTTTCTTGTTGAGACCAAATGAATCTATTTTAAATTCGCGAATGGAGGCACTTAACTTACTTTCGATATTTACTTTTACTTCCAAACTCATTTGCTCATCCGTATAATAATAAACCGTGTGTTTATTGCTGGAAATGTTTTCCATTTTAGGAATTACCAAGATGCCGTCATATCCTGATTTGTCAAAATTATTTCGGACTGTTTCAAACGAATCGTTAGGATAGATGTATCTGATATTTTTACTCGAACCTTCAGAAATATTTAAGGCTGGAATTTCATCAAATACCGCAATTTTCAAAGCAACATCATCTTCATACGAAAAGATCAAGCCGACCATCGCAAATAGTAATGCAAATGCAATCGGTGTCAGAAAAGTAGCAACAATGAACGTTCTTTTTCGGACACGTGTGAGATATTCTCTTTTAATAATTAACCAAAGTTTACTCATATTAGGTAGATACTAAGTGGGGTTCGTTGACTTGTTTGATAAAAATCTCGTTAAGGGATGGTAAGATCTCATTAAAAGAATGAATCGTTACTTCATTATCCAATAAATGTTTTAGAAAAATATTGGAGTCAACATTTTCCAATTTTATACGGATGGTATTTCCTTTTTGTAGAACTAGTTTCCCATAATTTTCAATGTTGTCAGGCAAGGCACCTTCAAAATTGACTTCAAATATATTTTCTTTAAATTGATTTTTAACATCCACGACGGTTCCTTCTAAAACGTTTTGTCCTTGATTGATTAAAACAATATGTTCGCAAACTTCTTCTACTTGCTCCATTCGATGGGTAGAAAAAATAATGCTCACTCCTTTATGGTGTAATTCATCAATTTCATTTTTTATCAATCGGGTATTGATTGGGTCCAAACCAGAAAAGGGTTCATCTAAAATCAATAACTTTGGTTGATGAATGACCGTTGCTATGAATTGAATTTTCTGTTGCATCCCTTTTGATAATTCTTCTATCCTTTTTTCCCACCAATCGACGATATCAAACTTCTCAAACCAGTATTTACTTTGTTGTTTGGCTTCATGCAAAGTCATTCCTTTGAGTTGCGCCAGATACAACAAATGCTCTCCGACTCGCATTTTTTTATACAAGCCTCTTTCCTCCGGCATGTATCCAATCTGAGTTGGGTGCAAATTGTTAAGTGGTTCTCCATCCAGGAAAACTTGACCTTGGTCCGCTCTTGTGATGGTTGTGATAATCCGAATCAAAGATGTTTTTCCAGCACCATTGGGTCCTAATAAACCAAAGACACAACCACGCGGCATTTCAAAACTCACGTCATTTACAGCGACATGATCCCCATAGGTTTTACGTACATCAACTAATTTCAAAATACTCATAGCCTCAAATTTGAACTTAAATAAACTAGTATCAAAATTTCTTTGACTGAATTTTTATTTACTAAAACAGAATTTTGTCAAATATTTTGTTCAAATATTTTATCTTATTCCAATTAAGTTTTTACTGTTGCATTAGATTTGTGGAAATCGGTTTGGAGTATGAGGCAGAAAACGCAGACATAGCCTGTGTTATGGCGATTATTTCTAACGAAATAATCCGAAGCGATTTTCCAAATATAAGCGACAATTATAAATTTAATTGGTATGACTAATACCTTCCTATTTTTATGGACAAACATCTACATAATAACGACTGGTATCTCATTATCAACCCTGCTGCAAGTGGCGGTTTGGTAAAAAAGAAATGGGCAGAGATAAAAAAATTATTTCTAGCCAATGAGATTGAATTTGAGTATGCTTTTACTGAATACCCGATGCATGCCATTGAAATTGTCGATACCGCCATAAAAAAAGGTCATCGAAATTTTATCGGAATCGGTGGTGATGGGACCAACAATGAAATTATAAATGGGTTATTGAAACAGAAAGAAGTGCCATCAACTGAATTATTGTATACCCTTTTTCCATTAGGCACTGGCAATGATTGGATCAAAACACATCGAATTCCTAAAAAACCAAAAAAATGGTTTGATGCCATGTCCAAAGCACGCATCCAACAACATGATGCCGGATTGGTTTTATACGAGCAAAATGAAATAATGACCAGTCGATTTTTCGTAAATGTTGCTGGACTAGCGTATGATGCTTTTGTATTGCAAACTGCCAAGAAAGAAGAAATTCCTTTGGACAATCAGTGGGCTTATTTGATGGGCGTCCTTCGTTGTTTGTTTAAATTCAAACCTAGACCCATTCGCCTGAGGATTGATGATAAGCAAATGGAAGAAGTTTATTTCACGATCAATATTGGTATCTGCAAGTATTCGGGTGGGGGGATGCAATTGGTCCCTCATGCACAACCTGATAATGGGAAATTAGCATTGATGACTGCCAAAGATATCACACCACTTAATATCATTCTCAATTTTCCAAAGCTATATGGTGGTCGTGTGAAAAATTACAAAAAAGCATTGTTAGAAGATACTAAAAATATTTTAGTTGAAGCTGCTAAAAACACACCACCTACTTTTATTGAGGTGGATGGAGAGTTGATTGGGCAGGCACCTGCGGAGTTTAGTGTTCAGGAGAAAGCTTTGCGTGTTTTGGTACCTTAAGTCGTTTATCTCCCCTTCCTACCTAAAATACTTAATCGATTACTGCTACGCCCCTGTCTGTTCTGGCGATCAGCCAGACAGGCTTTCAGGGCTGGACGAGTATACGTGAAATACTTGGGGCGATGCCGGCGATGCCCCACGTTAATATGCTCGACCCACTTTGGGGTCAGAGGTTTATCAACAACAGTATTATAGAATTAAAAAAACTTGAAAGCAATCAATTCACTCTTCTACATCCTCCCTCATCGATTTTCTTTTAAAAACAAACAAAAGAATAAACACAATAGCAACCACACAAACAATTAACCACGAAATCTCCTGATTGTCAATATGATGTAAATAGATAGAGTAAGCAAAACCCAACAATAACATTACAGCACCGATCAATGTTGTTTTTTCAATGATAAAAAGGGCGGATCCAATCAACCCTCCTATTCCCATAATCATCCTCACATTGTCAGTCATTTCAAACGATCTGAAATTTTCGATCGCTTCTGGTACAATCAGCATTCGTAAACTTAGTATGATGAACACGATACCGAATAAGAAGCGTAATAGCTCATCAAAATTATACTTAAGGATGAAATTCATAGTTTTGTTTTTGTTTTAAAACGCTGGTTAGCAACATCCACCACTTGGTGAACAGCATCCCCCACTTTCACTAGATTCCAAATCAGCTACTGCTAATGTTTTAGGTTTGCATTGAACAGGAGGCACAAACAATTTTACAACAATTTTTTCACTTGATTCAGAAATTTCATTGATATCGTAAGTTGAAGTGGCCAATCCGGTATTTCCCCACTCAAAAAAGATAGGAGAAGTGATATCTAATGGCTTCACACTGTCCACAATATCAAAAATCTTTTTTGCTTTGGAAGCGGTCATAGCACGATCTTGCTTTTCAATCCCATTCACCCATAACTGCACAACTGTCTGATCAAAATCATGCGCATTTCCTCCACAATCGACGGATTCTACATGCACATTTTTTACTTCCGTAATGTGATATGCGTTTGGAACAAATTGATTCGCTCCATATTCGAAAACTAATTCTTTATCAGGATTACTTTCTAATAAATCTAAAAATACTTTCGTTTTCATGAGTAATGTTTTATAATTTGAATCGCAATATTGCGATGATTTGTTTCAAAAAAAATGCTAACAACACTTTTCAATATTCGAGAATAATGAAGTTAACAATTGAGAAGTTTCTTTCCATGTTTTGGTATTAATACAATAGCTGGTACTTTTTCCTTCCAAGTTTCCAGTAATAATTCCAGCTTCCTTCAATGCTTTCAAATGCTGGGAAATTGTGGATTGGGACAAAGGCAATTCATCCACCAAATCACCACAGAAACATCCTTTTTGTTTTGCTAAAAATTTCAAAATAGCAACTCTTGCAGGATGTCCAATTGCTTTTGCTAATTCAGCAATTCTGTTTTCTGTATTTGAGAATAAATTTGATTTAGTTGTGCCCATTCGATTTATTGTATCGCAATATTACGATTAATAAATTAAGTGTGCAAGCATATTTTTTTATTTTCTCAAACTTTACAGTAAATGCACACCTTGATAAGTTATTAAGTCCCCACTAAACTTCCTGATATTTAAAACTACTTTAAGCGCCTCCATCCTTACCTTTAGGTGTCAACTTATCGCCGTGCATAGATTCGTCGGTTTGTGAGGCCTTTTGTTCCGCTTTTAATTCTTTGGCGTGCTCTTCTAACTTCAGCTTGGTAATATTTAATGGATTGCGAATACTAAGCACTTCCGCATCAGCTGCTCTTTGTGCTGCTTCTTTTTGTTCTATTCTCTCAAAATAATGCGTGACCCAAGATTCTTTTTCGTCCTCGCCGATTTTGAAAATATAAATATCATCATCTCCTCCTTGTCTGGAAGAAGTAAAGAATCCGATATTTTTTTCAGCCATAAAGGAAATTGAAATATCATCTGCCGCACTATTAATTGGTTTTCCAACATTTATCACACGCTCAAAAGATCCATCTTCCAACATATTGGCCATGAAGATATCAAATCCTCCATAGGACACATGTCCTTTCGAGCAAAAGAATAAATTTCCTTCATTGTCGAAAAATGGAAAGCCTTCATTTTCTGGTGTATTGATCACCGGTCCGACATTTTTTGGTATTGCCCAAGTATTGTCTTTTTTCCTTTTAGAAATGTAGATGTCCGTTCCACCTTCTCCACCACCTTTATCTGAAACAAAAAACAAGGTTTGCCCGTCAGGTGAAATAGCAGGGTGCATATAATTCAATTCAAATCTACAGAACTCAAGCCGCTTCAAATTTTTCCATGACTTACCGTTGGTAGTGGTTGCCGAATAGAGTTGCAAATTAAACTCGTCTGTTTTGCTGGACTTATCACAATTTCGAGTGAAATAAACTTCATCTCCTTTGGCTGTGAAGGAAGGATTGTCCGCATTTTTATTGAGCATATTTAATTTAGCGGCAAAAGGATGTGGCGCTCTCATGCCCCCCATACTATCGATATCACTGGAGTAAATCTTTAGGAAATCTCTACCAGTCCATCCTGATTTTTCTTTCATCAAATTCGGTCCTGATTTACGATCAGAAGCAAATACCAGTTTATTGTTATAAAAAACCGGTGCATGATCATCTACGGGTGAATTAAATTCAAAAGGCTTGACTAAAACATCTTCGAAATAAGGATGTAGATTTTGGACAACTTTGCAATTTTCTGCGAGTTTGATTGCACGCTCATCTTCTGGATTGGCTTCCGCATATTTTAGGAACCATTCATGTGCTTGATCATACTTTTCATTGCTCATCAATGATTCTGCATAATAAAAGAAAGTATTAGATCGGACCCGCTCCTCGTGCACAATTTCGCGATAAATTTCTTCCGCCATTTGCATATTGTTATTCATTTTATAACAATATGCAAGCTTAGAAAGCACACTTATGTTTCTTTTCTTTTCCAGCGATTTTGCATAGAGATCAATGGCATCAGCGTACCGATTGGCTTTAAAATACCCATTGGCTTTGATCAGCAACTTCTTCTGTGCGGTCAGGCTTAGGGGCATTAAAAAAGCAACAAGGAATATTAGATTTGTTAAGCTTTTCATAATTCTTAGTTTTCGAACATTTATTAACTCCAAAAACTGTGCGAAACTTTGATTTACAGCGTTCTTTTGATTAAATTAACATTAAATACGTTCCCCATTCACAAAAACATACAAATCATGAAAAAATCATTTTCAATTTTCTTATTTATTGTACTTTTTAGTCAATTCTCATTCGCTCAAATAGAAGAGCTTGATAAAACCATGAGCCAAGGAGTCTACAACTCTTTGACCATTGAACTGTTGGAAGCCAAAAAAAAGGTGGTTGAAAAAACCTGGAAAAAATTTGTAAAAGATTTTAAAGGGAAAACCAAAAAAGACAAAAAGATGGACGAATGGTTTACAGATGATGGAAAAATTGTCGCAATTGGTGGTGGAAATACGGTCGATATTTATGCTAGAATCAATGAGTCTGGAGACAATGTATTTATGACCACTTGGTTTGACCTCGGTGGAGAATACTTGAATAGTAATAGTCATCCATCAAAATATACGGAGGCAGAAAAAATGTTGATGAAATTCGCAATCGAAGTCGCCAAAGAAATGACGTTCATCGAATTGGAAGATCAAGAATCTGTCCTTAAAAAAATGGAAAAGAATTTGAAGAAATTAGAGAATATGAAGACACGTTATGAAAATGATATTGTAAAAGCAAAAGAAGCAATTGCAACCGCGGAGAAAAATATCGAACTCAACATCAAGGAACAAGAAGATGCGCAAGAACAAATTAGATTGCAAGGCGAAGTAATTGACGGCATCAAGAAAAAATTAAACAACCTGGACTAGAGCGCTAGAGCGCATGCGAAGTTTGAGAGAATAGAGAATTTGAAAGGAGTACGTGGCTCCCGAGTGCAGGTACTACTCTCTCAATCTTCTCAAACGTTTCACCCAAATCCTCTAAACATATAACTCTAAATTTTAATATTAATTTTGTACATTAGATTTCGAATTAGAAAGATTTCCACATTTTAATAAAAGATGAATTCAGGAATTTTTTTAAACTTTTCTTACCATAAGAATCTAATCACAGCAGATATAGCGATTACTATCAATTCATATGTAGGTAGTTAGAAAACTTATTTTTTCAAATTTGTTTTTTATTAATTTATAAACTCGATTGATACACCTTGCTGATAGCTAAGTTATCCACATTTTCAACATAGTTATCAACACCCTTTTGTAGGTTATCCACACTATAAAGATGTGGTAAAAACCTACTTCTATTTTACAACTATATTTTCTTTTAGCTTTGTTAAAAACTAAAGGGAAACAGCTAAACAACACTATGTCTGACTTCAAACCACCAAAACGTTCGACCGCCAATATTCGAGGAATTGGTGCCAAAAAAAAAGAGGACCTCTCCGATTATGTATTTGGAAAAGTACAACCTCAGGCCGTTCCTTTAGAAGAAGCCGTTCTTGGGGCTATCATGCTCGACAAAGATGCTTTACCAATTGTCTTGGATATCATCCAGGTTAAAAGTTTTTATACCGAGGCGCACCAGCATATCTATCAGGCGATGCGGAATTTATTTGACCGCTCACAACCTATTGACCTACTTACTGTAACAGAAGAATTACGTAAGGCCGGAACTTTGGAAATGGTCGGTGGTCCTGCTTACTTGGTCACGCTGACTAATAAAATTGCATCGGCTGCCAACATCGAATATCATGCCCGTATCATTTCTCAAAAATCAATTCAAAGAGATTTGATTACGGTATCTACAAAAATAATTCGGGACGCATACGAAGATACCACTGATGTATTTAACTTGTTAGATGAAGCAGAGCAAGGACTCTTCAACATCACCCAACAAAACATGAATCAAGGTTTCCAACACATGGGGAAAATTGCGGCAACAGTGATGACACAACTGGAAGATCTTTCTCAGAAGGAAGAAGGATTGACGGGTGTACCTACTGGCTTTACGGAATTGGATCGATTGACTTCGGGATGGCAGAAATCGGATTTGATTATTATTGCAGCACGTCCAGGGATGGGGAAAACTGCGTTCACACTTTCACTTGCCAGAAACGCTGCCGTCGACTACGAAAAACCAATCGCCTTCTTCTCACTGGAGATGTCAAATACTCAATTGGTACAACGTATCTTATCTAGTGAAGCAGAAATTCCTTCTTCCAAATTACGTACGGGACAACTGGAAGATTACGAATGGCAACAACTCAATAGTACCATCAAAAAAATCGGTGAAGCTCCTATCTTCATCGACGATACTCCTGGTATCAACATTTTTGAATTGCGCGCAAAATGTCGCCGTCTAAAAATGAAACACGATGTCCAAATGATCATCATCGATTACTTACAATTGATGACTGGTGGACCTGAAAATAAAAATGGAAATCGTGAACAGGAGATTAGTATGATTTCTCGATCTTTAAAAGGTTTGGCTAAGGAATTAGATGTTCCTGTGATTGCCTTGTCGCAGTTGAGTCGTGCGGTGGAAGTGCGTGGTGGTGCGAAGCGGCCGCAGTTGTCTGATCTTCGCGAATCGGGAGCCATTGAGCAGGACGCGGATATCGTATCCTTTATTTATCGTCCGGAATATTACTCAATCATGGAAGATGATGAAGGAAATTCTTTAAAAGGAATCACAGAAATCATCGTCGCTAAACATCGTAATGGTTCTTTGAATACAGTTAATCTTAAATTCATTCCGCAGTTCACCAAATTCGCGGATGTGGATAATGTAGGATTTGATGATTTGGGTTCTGACTTTCCGACTGGTGGTGCTAGTATCACGGTATCTTCGAAGATGAATGAGACAGATGAGGATGTGCCTTTTTAGGACGGTGAACGGTTGACGGTGAACGGGAGCATGTGTACATTACACTGCTCCCGTTCTTCGTTGCATTGATTGCACCATTTTCTAACAATATATTTCACACCTAATACAGATTGTATTCTAAAATCGCGCTGGCTTTTACTACAAAAGGGCTTGCAAATTATATGGAGGAAAGATTTATTGAGATTAAGGCGAAAAACGTAAACATAGCCTTAGTTACGGTGAGCCTGCCTGACTGCGCCAAGCAGACAGGGCTTTTCAACGCAGATATCGATAAATTTTTTTCATAGATAACCGCCATTTTGGGGTTCAATCTGTATAAATTAGACGGAGATAGGAGCAATTTCTTTGGTTGGATAATGAGAAGCATCATGTAGTAAAAGATCAAGCGTATCGTTTTCTTTTTTCATTCGCTTTTGATCCCAAGCTAAATAGTTTTGAAAATCGTTGGTTATTATTTCACGAACAATCGCAATGCTTTCTATATCAAAATAAAGTCTGCCAGAACGGCGGACGAAGTAATCTTCTAAACTATTGGTCATTTCATGATGAATGCCGTACCAAACTTCTGCTCTTGCGAGTGCAATTATTGGCTCATCATTAAAGGTAGCCATTTTGTCTAAAATGAGATCTGTTTGTTTCCCGTAGGTGGTAACGAGATACCAGCTGTAATATTCAGCTAGGTTGTATTTTGATAGATTGACTTTAATTTGATTGATATATTCATCGACAGCTTTGGAATTTTTCAGTGGTGTCGCGACTAGTGGAATTTCATGCGTTTTACATTTTGCGAAAGTAGCAGGCAATCTTTTCTCAACTAAGTCGACAATTCTTTGTGCCATTTTTCGATAACCAGTCAACTTTCCACCAGCAATAGAAATTAAACCGCTTGGGGATTCAAATATTTCATCTTTTCTGGAAAGTTCTGATGGAGATTTCCCTTCTTCATGAATCAACGGTCGTAGTCCTGCCCAATTTGATACGACGTCCTTAGTTGCTAATTTAATTTTAAATGCTTGGTTGATCGCAGCAATAATGTAATCTACATCTGCTTGAGTAGCCACTACTCTATCCAAAGAACCTTTATAATTGGTATCCGTCGTTCCGACGTACGTTATTTTACCTCTGGGAATCGCAAAAATCATTCTCCCATCTTTATTGTCAAAATAAACAGAATGCGTTAGTGGAAATTTTGAATGTGGGAAAACAATATGTACCCCTTTTGTCAAATGAAGTTGAGATCCTTTTTTAGACTTATCAATGGTTCTCAAATTATCGACCCATGGTCCACCTGCTGAAACTACTTGCTTAGCTTCAATTGAAAAGGATTCCTTTGCTAGTTCATCATGACACCTGATGCCGTTGACTACTTTGTTTTTATAGGTAAATTCTGTGGCTTTACAATAATTTAAAGAAATAGCTCCAAAAGCATACGCTCTTTTTATCAACTCAATGGTAAGACGTGCATCGTCTGTTCGATATTCTGAATAAAAGCAACTTCCTTCTAAATTTTCATCAAATATCAATGGCTCCTCTTGCAAGGTCTTTTCCTTTGACAACATTTTTCTTCTATCTTCTTTTTCGACGCCTGCCACTAAATCATATACCATCACACCAAATGAAGCGGCCCATTTTCCATAGGTTCCATTTTTTGTAATCGGAAGAATCATTTTTTCGGGTAGGACCAAATGCGGTGCTAATTTATGAACCATTGCTCTTTCTGTACCCGTTTCTCTGACCAATCCAAACTCTAGTTGTTTTAAATAACGAAGTCCTCCGTGAATTAATTTAGTTGATTTGGAACTGGTGCCCGATGCAAAATCTTCTTTTTCTACTAAAGCGACATTCATTCCTCTGGATGCAGCATCAAGTGCGATACCGCACCCGGTTGCACCACCACCTATAATGACAAGATCAAAAAGCTGCGACTTCAATTTCTTAATGTCAGCAGCTCTGTTTAATGAAGAAAAAGTAGTTGTTTGTTTTTTCATAATTGCCTTTCAGCGTGCAAATTATTTTATATATGTGGAATTTGCAAGTAGGTAGACAATTGGTTTCTTATTACTTTACAATGTTTTCATCATGAAGCTTTTAGAACCACAAACAAGTATTTTTAATTGGTATCCATATTGAATCACGGAATTATGGACTACTAAGAATCTATGAACGTCTTAAGGCACTCACGATTTTTATTTCGATTTCTTTACCAACCATAAACTTGTTTGTCCCTTCCCCTATTTTATAATCAAATCTATCAAGTTTGAAATCACCAACAAACTTGTCAGCACTAAACGTAAACGGGATTTCAATTGTTTGAGAAATCCCATGCATTGATAACATTCCGACTGCTTTATATCCTGATTGTGTTTTTGTTATTTCAGTTGTAGTGAAACAAATGTTAGGATATTTATCAACTTCAAAAAAGTCCTTATTTTTTAGATGTTTATCTCTTTTGGAATTTCCTGTATCAATTGTACTGGCATCAATACATACGTCAAAACTTGAGTTAGCTACATTATCCTGATTGAAATTAATATTGCCATTCATTCCTTTGAAAGTTCCTGTAACAGTATTAAATCCCATATTAGTTACACTGAAGGAAACAACAGAATTTTCTGAATCTATGGCTTGCCCATTGATGCTGAATGAAAAGCCAAACAATCCTAAACTCAATAAAAATACTCGAAAACTCATTTTAAATTTTTTTATTAACAATGATGTAAAGTTCAGGTATTTTCATGAAATCATGTTCTTTTGCTTCGTATTTTTCTTCGTATACTACTTTATGCTTCATATGACTATAAAAATCGAGTAGAGTAAAGTAAAATGAATATTTAAACCTGCGGTTACACCACAAAGGTATTTCTCGTATCACGGCGGTTCATTAAGATTGAATGACGTTTAAAATAGTATTGAAAATATATTCTCTTTTCTTTAATCGACGAGCGCGGTAACTAAGGCGATGTCTGCGTTTTCCGTCTTGATCTCAATAAATTTTTCCTCTATATTATTTGCAAGCCCTTTTGTAGTACAAGCCAGCTCGATTTTAGAATACAATTTGTATAAGTATCGATCCATGCCGGGCACACACAAAAAAGCTATTGCCAATGAAGGCAATAGCTGACCAATTACTCTAAAATAATGTAACTATGCGAAAATAAACAGACTTATGAACAAACGTCGAATGAGTAACTTTTTAAAGAAAGTTCGACTCGATAGTACTTTAGTTTTTTAGGTCTCTTTTGATTTCTTTTAACTGGGTTCTGACATCGTCCTTGAAATCATCCCAATTATCTGCAATTTGATCACCGGTGTTGTCTAAACGTTCTCCAAGTTTTTCACTCTGCATTTCTAACTTATCGATTTGTTTGGATATTCCATCTTTCGCGCCTTCTTTCACTTCGTTTAGATTCTTTTTTAGCTCCGCAATTTTATCGTCTAACTCTTGTTTAGCTTCTTTGATATCATGCTGGAGTTCTTCTTGCTCGGTTCTGAATAAATCACCAATTTCTTCTGATGTTTCTTCGATTTTTTCTGCAACTTTTTCTGCTTCACTTTTTTCCTGACAGGATGAAAACACTAAACCAGAAAAAATTAATACTGCGAATAAAATTAAATTTAAATTTTTCATGATTATTACTTTTTTGTTTTCTATAAAAAGAATAAGGAAGAAATTTGTTCAAAGGAAATTTATAAAAATCTTGTCAAGCTATTATCACCAATTTACAGTTCGCACTAATTTTTTATAACAATTTGTGGTTGTAACAAATAGTTTGATTGAAAAATAAAAGACGACAGACATAACATTACGTTAAGCTGCCGTCAAAGAGCCCCAATTAATGTGTAGGTCTTTCGAACCTTCCATAGTTTAAAATGCTTTTGAGCTGCTATGGATAATTCCACATACACTAGAAACTAGTAGGGTCAATAATTTAGTTGGTCCTCGATGTTAATACCTTGAATCCGTTTATCTTAAAAGTGTTGAAAAGAAAACGTAGTAATGTTGTGATGTGCTAATGTCGTATGTTGTTTTGTGGTGCAAATTTAAATCAAACCATCAAACAGATCGACTCGAATCGGAACTGAAAAAGGACGATATGGAAATAGTTTGGTTTCGTTAAAATTATCCTAATATTGATGTTCTGGTAAACAATTTTCTAACTAGTTGGATTCGCTAATTCGGAGTTGAATACTTTTTAAGTATTCCTTGGGTAGCACTCCATATTTGTTTTTAAATTTTTTGGAGAAGTATCCAAAATTTGCATAGCCTACTTCGACAGCTGCTTCCTTAATTGACAGTTCTTTTAACAATAAGATTGCAGCTAGTTCCAATCGTTTCTCTGTTAGATATTGATTGATTGTTTTATCAAAAATAGTTTTGAATCCAGACTTCAGCTTTTGCTGATTGACTCC
Organism: uncultured Saprospiraceae bacterium; assembly: GCA_937928575.1. GTDB lineage: Bacteria > Bacteroidota > Bacteroidia > Chitinophagales > Saprospiraceae > CALDGQ01. Next base: position 23,289 of record CALFWW010000192.1, read on the forward strand.
TGCTTTTTTGGCAAGCAACTTTATTGTTGGAGGATTTTTTATGTCTTTCACCAAAATATCTCTTGCGTATTTAATTTTTTCGATATCATATTTACGTAACATAACTTGTTTCCCGGGTCTTAATAAATCATCCTGAAACTGACGGACCTGCCGACTGAGCAATGCCAAAGCTTTTCCTTCAATGTTGGTGCTTCTCACTAAACCAACATGCTCATCATTAGTTATTTTTTTGATGCATTTTGCGGCAGTAATGCTATAATTTCCTTGATAGAAAAATGATTTTTTTGCTTTGAAGTCCGTGAAAATTTCACTCAATGCAGGTGGCATTTTATCAATCATACACTCGATCTTATCGATATATTTACTTCGGTCAATCAGGAGACTTGCAAATAAAATTTTCCGTTTACCCGGCAACTTCAAAACCTGTTCACTATTTTTTGGACATGCTGTGATACTTCCTTGTAATGGATTCAAATGATAACGAATCATATCATCATTGAAGTTGTGCCAGATCTCGCCTTCTATATCGAAATTAAATTGTAGCGGCGGGTTTGAATTTTTGACAAATCTTAATTCCCAATCTTTGTTTAAAATACAATCAAACAATAAGAATGCGACTCCATCACTAAACATAAATCCAGTAATTTTTCCACTACCTTGCTTCCCAGTCAATTCTATGAATTGTTCCAAACAGTCTTGTTCCGAATTGTTTTGTAGCTGTTTTGCTAACTGCTTAACGAAAGAATGCGGATGATAGTCACTGAAACGAAGTCGCATTGTGTTTTCTTGATTTTCTTTTTTTGAGCTAATTGAATTATTCATACTGATTGATTTACCAATAATAAGTGAATTATCCATTTGCCTAGTAAATGTGTCTCACAAACGATTGAAGCTTTTGAAGTCAAATTAATTTAACTGATTTGACAGCCCAACGTTGTGGGAAACACTCTCTTAATATTGAATTGAAACAGTTTAAATACGTATTTGATTTTTAGATCGAATTCGTCAATTTTAAATACTGTTAATAAATTATTTCAAAGAATCTCTTATTTAACAACTGAAGGATTAAAGGCTAAGTGCGCTTCTTCAAATTGTTTTAGCAAACTTTCTTTACCGGCTAACCAAGCATTTTCATCCATGCTCTCTACTCTTGCCAAAATATCTTTCAGTTTGAATTCGTGCAGCTTTAATACCGTTAGATCAGCTGTAGTACTTTTGTTAGGAGATTGTTTTTCGGCATTCGCTTTTGAAGACTCCATATCGATTTGACCTCTGATTTTTTTCATCAAAGCGATCGTTTCTAACTTGAGCTCATCTACACTTCCTACATTGTATCCTTTGTCATTATTGTTGTTCATAATCATTTTTTATATTGAAAAAAATCAACCTATTTTATAATTGGTAAAGCGACTTTTAGTTATAATTTTGCTAGTTATTTTACTCTAGAACGAATGAAGAGAAAGGATGTTCAAAGTGACAAAAAAACATTTAAAACATTCAGCAGACCTAATACGTTTTGTTTAAAACATAAACATGACCTGGCTAAAACGATTCAAACGGTTTCCCTATTTCTTCCAATGGCTTTACGTAAAAGTAACTGCCAGTATTGCGTTTTTGCCAATGGTGATCACGATGGGATTTATCTTTGTTGTTCTCTTTTTGTTGTATCTGGAGTCAGTCGGTCTAACTTCAAAAGTTGATCAAAAGTTCCCTTCCTTTCTCCTTCTCAAAAGCTGGGATATTGCCCAATCCATTTTGACTGTTTTGATTGGTGCACTCATATCATTAATGGTGTTTAGTTTTTCAATGGTAATGGTCTTATTGAATAATGCATCTTCCAATTTTTCTCCTCGAATTTTACCCAATTTAATTTCAAATAAATTTCATCAGATTGTATTAGGGACTTATTTAGGGACTATTACGTTTTCGATTATTCTCACTATCAATTTAACCCCAAATCAACCCAAGTTTCCACTGCCTAGTTTCAGTGTATTAATTGCTATTTTATTAGGATTGATATGTCTTTTGCTATTTGTGTTTTTTATCCATTCTATTTCTGAATCGGTACAAGTAGGAAAAATTCTGGTGGACTTGAATAATTCAACATTAGATAAATTGGAAAAAAATGATAAGCTCAACGATGATAATTTTCCTGTTTCAGCTAATGAAGGTTATACCTACTTTGCTGACCGCTCCGGATATATCAATAAAATTAAAATTCAGGAGCTTACAAAAATATGTGAAAAGGAAAATTTATTAATCAAGGTATTAGTTTCAGAAAGTTGGTTTATTTTGAATGATGAAGCGTTGTTTATTTGCAACAAAAAAGTGGATGAGCGTATTGAGCAAAAAATTCTATCTCAGTTTGTGATGAGCAAGAATGAAACTACAAAAGATGATCCTAATATTGGTTTTAAACAAATTACTGAAATTGCAGTGAAAGCTATGAGTCCTGGGATTAATGATCCTGGAACTGCTCTCTCTGCAATCAACATACTAACCATTCTTTTTTCGACAAAGATGGGAAAGATGGAAGGAAGTGGAATCAACCGTGTTGATGAAAGTGATAACAAACTACCTACTATTTTGTGGTTGAATATTATTTCGTTTGATCGCCTGTTGTACTTTGTTCTTTCACCCTTGAGACAATATTCCCGCCATGATTTAATGGTTATGTTGAATTTATTAAAGATGCTACAATCACTTTTCACGCACAAACACTGCCATGCAAAACACAGAAATACAATTTTGCGCGAAGTGGATATTATACTGGAAGACGCCAAAGAACACATTACCAATGCTACAGATCTATCCACAATTCAGTCTTACATCAACTTGAATTTCTACAAAAAGGTAAGGGTTTAAAAAAAATTAATTTGTAATTGAACAATCTTTGATATGCTTCGTTTTACCGCAAACAAAATCTAAAATTATGCATATTACAGACGTTAACAATGATGGTATCGCGATGGATGGATTAGACCCTGTGTCACATTACAATGGCGAGCCACTCTTAGGAAATCAAGATTTTACTTTTGTGATTAATGATATGAAATTTCATTTTTCCTCTAAAAAGAATATGGAAGAATTTATCAAAACGCCTGAAAAGTTTATCCCTATTAATGGTGGATACACAATAAGTTCACATGTTGCTCCTCCATCGATATCGACAACCGAAGGTCAAATTGTTGGAAATCAAACGTTCACTTATCACCGGAATTTAGAGGACAAAATAAGCAGCATTGAAAATAATATACCGATTAATATGAAAGAGGATGGGAATATTGAGATGCAGAATCTTTCAGACAGCGCTAGTTAAATATTTTAATATCCATATATCACCCAAAAGCGATTTGTACATCCTTCTATTCATTTGCCAACCGCTGTAATCTTTTATGATTTATTAAAGATTATTAGTGGTTGGCAATGAGTTTTATAGAAAAATTCAAACACTATAATTGCATTTTTTTTTGCCACTTCCGTTTCCTGCTCTTCCTTTAAATGTATTTGAATCAACTCTTGAAAAGCCTTCCATCGTTGACCAATATGAACACTCGATTGTTGATAGAAATTGAAATTAGGTAGATGCTGAAGATTGGGATTGTTTTTCAGTGCTTTCACGATCACACTGCCCCCTAACCTTGCACCTTCAAGAACATATAGCATCCCTAAACTAGCTGCAATTGAAGTATCTGTAAAACAAGGTGTTTCTGTCGATATATTGTTGGAAATATCAATTTTCAATAAATCTAGATCGCTTTTTAAATCTACCAATCGGTGTGAGCAAAATAATTGGATGGATGGATCTTTTGAATTTAGTAATGCCTTATTGAGCGTGGGTTCTAGATGTTGATATAAATAATGATTTTTTTGGATCAAATCCTGATATTGCCTCAAGCTAATGGTCTTGTTCATGATTTCGTTTGCATAAGAGACCTTTTCTAAGTCTTTATGTAACTGATTTGTTGCTTCCTTGAGGGCACCAATGATTAAGGTCATGTAGTTATTTGTAATTTTTTCACGATTTGGAGTGCATCTTGTGTTGTATCCGGAGTCAACTTTATGATGAGGGCTTCTAGTTTTTCTAACAAAAACTTTCGCTGGTATGCTTCCTCTTCTTTTCTTTTTAATTCATCCAACTTTTCATTGTTTTTCGTAATTACTTCCTTCATGGTTTCTGGTAGTTTACTAAGATTTTTTTTGATAATAAATCCGTTTGCTCCTTCCAGGATAGCACGAGCTACTTTTTCGTCATCATTCAAATTTCCGGTAACAAAAATAAAAGGAATCTCTGCGAGGTTTTGTCTGACAAATAACAACGCTTCTAAGCCATTGATATCTGGCAATCCGTAATCCGACAGGATTAAATCTGGTTTAAACCATTCTATCTTTTCAAAAAAAGATACTTTATTGGAAGCAACTATAAAAGTCGATTTTGAATTAAATTTGAGACATTGTCTTTTTATTAACTCAATGTCCGTATCCAAATCTTCTAGTATAAAGATTTTAAGAGGCTTTTCCATAATCCGCATTTCTATTAAATTTTAGCCAATAATGAAACAAAGAAATAAATAGTTCTTTCATTTCTTGGTATCTGTCCGGTTTGTTGATGTAGCTATTTACTCCATGTGCGTACGCTGATGCTATGTCTGAATTTTCAGTAGAGGAGCTGTAAATAATGATTGGAATATCTTTGGTTTTATCATGATTCTTCATTTTCTCTAACACTTCTAATCCGTTGACCTTTGGCATTTTAATATCAAGTAGAATAAACTTAGGAGTTGGATTCTCCTCATCGAAAAAATACTTCAATACCTCTGAACCATCTTTTAACCATTTATAATTATCAGACAAGTTTTCCTTTTTGAGTATTCTTTCTACTAAATGTGCATCGTTTATACTGTCTTCTACAAATAAAAAATCTATTGAACTCATTTTACAAATAAAATAATTTAAGTGAAATATTTTTTTTCTTATGGCAAATTAATTCAAATATTTATCTTTTGCTAATAATGGAAGTTTTACCCAAAAAGTAGTTCCTTCTCCAAGCTTACTTTCTACTAAAACCTCTCCATTGTGTCGGTCTATAATTCTTTTAACAATTGAAAGTCCTACGCCAGTTCCTTCGTATTCATCATCAGAAACTAAACGACTAAAAACGTCGAAAATTTTAGGAATGTACTTCTCATACATACCAATTCCGTTGTCTCGAATTTGATAAATGACGTGCTCATTTTCTATTCTACCCTCTATGTATACCTTTGGATCTGGTTTTTTGTAAGAGTATTTTAAAGCATTCCCAATGAGGTTTTGGAAAAGTTGTCTGATCATTGTTTGATCGCCAGATATTTTTGGCAAATCACTCGTTTCAACAATTACTTTCTGGTAGTCACTATTTGACATTTTGTGTTCGGCAATCAAATTCGGAATTAGATTGTTAACATCAATGTCATTATAGATAATATCGACCTTCACCAATTTTGAAAGGATTAGTAAGTCATCGACAAACAGATTCATTTTGTGAATACTTGATATGATGGTGTTGATCACAGAAATTCCATAATCATCTAATTTATCTACATAGTCTTCCAAAAGAATTTGGCTAAAACCTTCAATTGCTCTCAAAGGCGATCGTAAATCATGGCTCACACTATAGCTAAAACTCTCTAGCTCATCATAAGAAGTTTGCAAATCCTGATGAAGTTTTTTGAGTTCATTAAATCGCTTTAAGATAATTTCTTTGATGTCATTTCTTAAATTGACAACCGCATCTCGCTCATTTTTTTTCCAGGGTTTTGATTGATTTTCTACGATCTGTTTCCACTTTTCAAAAGACTTTCTTGGAGACAATCGTATGTCTTTTTCCTTTTGATTGACTGACTTATTTGGATTACCACCCCACAATACCTCTCTCGTCTCTGCATAGCGAAACCACATAATATATTCTGCAGGACGCTCTGAGATTTTAGCTGTCAGTATCCCTCCAAAGTCTGGTGAGATTGGAGGGTCATTTTGAAATTCATCTTTTAGATTATTGGTAGAAAATAAAATAGTATCAGATTTTTTCTCCAACAAATTTCTCAGTGCGCTAATTTCTTTATTTGTTGGTGTATTTCCAATCACTTCAATTTTATCCTCAAAAACAATCGCAGCACCGTCGCTTTCAATATAATTCAACAAAGTTACTTCTTTTTCCAACAATCCTTTTACAACGTTTTGTTGCTTATTCATTTGCTCAAATAACTTTCCATGAACTTTGTTGCGAATGATTAAATTAGAACGGAATTCATTGGCACGATACAGTGAAAGATGGCCTGAAATGATTTGTCCAATAAATTTTATGATGCTACGTGTACGGTAGTCCAAAAATTTCGATCTGGAAGTATGATGACAAGCAATCAATCCCCATAATTTTTCAGCTTCTACAATAGCGACTGACAAAGATGCCTGAACGCCCATATTTCTTAAGTATTCCAGATGTATAGGTGATACGCCCCTTGAAGCGCAACCACCTACATTGAGGGGCTGATTACTGACAGGGTGTAAAGAGGGTTGAATGAAAGCAAGCTCATCATAAGTGTTTGACAACATCCTCACTCTATTATCTAGAAATAATTGTCTCGCTTGTTTCGGTATATCTGTTGCAGGATAACGAAGTCCTAAAAATGGTTCTAAGTGATTTTCAAGTGCCTCACCGACTACTACCCCGTTATAATCGTCATCAAATTTGTAGATCATGACTCGGTCATAGCCGGTAATATTTTTTACCTCGGTTGTGACAACCTGAAAAAGATTTTCGGCGATGGAACATGCTTGTATTTTTTTTATCGCCAATTCTGTTTTATTAAGAAGTGCAAACTCATTTGATCTGTCCAGTACTTTTTCGATCTCCAAAATTAATTGTTGATCAACTATATGTGCAATCACAATCTGGTTCTCAAGACTTTGTTCTGAAATGGGTAATGGCAAAGGATTGATTTCTGAAAAATCAGACATTTCAAATCCTTTTTTCAAGGTGTTAACAACATATTCAGGAAATATATCGTAAAGAGAATGTTCTAAGATGTCTTCGACCTGCATATTCAAAAAATGAACAGCATTGGAGGAGGCTTGCCGAATAGTCCAGGTTGCGGTATCAACTGCAATGACAGTTGCGAAACTTTGCACCGTTTGAATAACGTGTAGTGGCTCGAGGTCACAATTATTTAAATCGTATGTTTCAGTGTATGGATTTTCAGGAGTTACTTTTTTCATCAATTATATATTTCTCCAGGGCTCTGTTTGGTTTAAAAATTAGAATACTAAGATAATAATAACTGTTAGTTGATAATGAATTCGCTTCACCTTTTTTTATTGTGAACTTAATGAGGCTGTTTAACTTAAAATGTTCATGGCAGAGTTGCGCAAAGACAAACATGATTTACTTTCTTTAAACCAAAGTATTCCAGTTTTGTCTATTGGAGAAAGTTCACGCTACCATTGTCCATATCATAGATAGCTCCGACGATTTTAATTTCTCCTTTCTCCTCCATTTCCTTTAGTATTGGGCTATCTTTTCTAATTTTTTCTAAATTATTCCTAACATTGCTTTCGCAGGCCATGTGTACAAATTCCTGATTTGTAGAAGTTTTTTCTCCTTCATATTTAATGGACGCCAAAGCGGGTTTAATTTTGGTGAGCATGGCAGTAATATTTCCTAGTTTTACATTGTCTACAGCAGCTTTAATGGCTCCACAATGTTCGTGACCGAGTACTAGTATCAATTTTGAGCCTGATACTTTACAGGCAAATTCCATACTACCTAGAATATCTTCATTCACAAAATTACCTGCTACTCTTGCCACGAATAAATCTCCGATGCCTCTATCAAAAACATCCTCAACTGGAACTCTACTATCGACACAAGACAAAACAATTGCTTTTGGAAATTGGGCCTTAACGCTTTTTCTTACTTGAGCAGAATGATTACGCGCAGTTAGATCATTACTAACAAACCTTTGATTGCCTTCTTTTAAGGCCTGTATTACTTCATCCGGCGAAAGCGCATCTTGTTGTTCTTTAGATAATACATCTTCAATGATTCCAACAATTTTTTCAGATTTTTCAGGAGCTTCTGTGTTGTTGTAAGCTTCTTGTTTTTTTACATCACTACAAGCATTTAGTATAAAAAACAGTAGGATGATTGAACTAAATTTTAGATTCTTCATAACAATTTATTAGATTTTTGCGTTTATACTTTTTATACAAATTGTACTTTATAAGTGCGGTTATTATATGGAGGAAAATTTTATTGAGATTAAGGCGGAAAACGCAGACATAGCCTTAGTTACGGCGAGCCTGCCTGACTGCGCCAAGCAGACAGGGCTTTCCAACGCAGATATTAGTAAAATTTTCTCATAGATATCCGCAATTATAGAGTATTATTTGTATTAGAGCTTTCCTATCTTTACCATTCATTTAAAACAATCCAACCTTGTCAATAATTAAAACAGTACGTGGCTTCACTCCAAAATTTGGTGCCAATTGTTTCATCGCAGAAAATGCGGTCGTCCTCGGTGATGTAGAAATGGGAAATGATTGTAGCGTTTGGTTCAGTGCAGTTGTGCGCGGAGATGTCAATAGCATCCGAGTCGGCAACAATGTCAATATCCAAGATGGCGCCGTTATTCATTGTACCTACGAAAGATCGAAAACCTTCATCGGAGACAATGTATCTGTCGGCCACAATGCGATCGTACACGGTTGTACGATTCACGAAAATGTTTTAGTAGGAATGGGTTCTATTGTAATGGATAATGCCGTTGTTGAATCTAATGTACTAATAGCCGCCGGAGCTGTCGTGTTAGAAAATGCTAAGTTGGAATCTGGATTCATCTATGCAGGTGTACCCGCTAAGAAAGTGAAGCCATTGACAGAGGAAGCATTTAAAGATTCGGTTGGTCGAATTGCAGGATCCTATAAGAAGTATGCAAGTTGGTTTAAGTAGAACAGACATCCCTGTCTGTTCAAAGTTGAACAATCATCGCGAAACAAGTTACTATGTGCAAACTATGTTAACTAATGTGCGCTATGTGTTAAATCCGCCCTACGCTTCCCTAATCTCTTTTAACGATTCGATAAAGGCAGACATGATGTCTACCCAACTACAACGAATTACACTGCAAAGCATAAAGCGCAAAAGAAGCCAACCAATGCTCACCAGCATAATCACCATCCACAATTTTATCATAAGAATAATTCAGATGATTATCTGCGATTTTTATCAAATGATTGTATTCTGGATTTCCAGCTGCGATACTATAAAGACACCACGCTCTTGAAAAGTTTAAACCATCCAAATGAACTAGTTTTCCATCCGTTCTATCTTTCACATCTGCGGGAATTAAATCAGTAGTCCCATTCGCCAAATCCGGCAAGAATTTTTCAAACCAGGTTTTAAATTCTTCCTTGCTCAAAACTCTTCTCATGATATCTGCTTCTTCCAAACAAGGGGATAGAAAATCATACCCACTCGGTTCATAATGAATAGGACAAGCAGTGTCTTTTTGGTAATAATGTTTGCATCTATTTTCAATCAACTCCAGTAAAGAACTGATGTTATTGTGTTTAGCATAATCATAAGCAAAGGACAAACCAAAACCAGTATTGGTATGCTCACCAACGCGAATTGGATAAAGCAATTTAGGAAGATATCCTTTGTATTTTTCTACCAACAAATCTGTCAATGGTTTCAAATTATGGTGCCACTCTTCAGCTTTTGGATGATTCCATGTTTGTAGTTCTAATGTTAGTTTTAGAATCCATGCCCAACCATATGGGCGTTCAAAATTCTTAGTAAGTTTATGTCTGCTGAAATAGGCTACTTCTTGTTGGATATTTTCTTTCGTGAGATTTTTATCAATGGCAGCAATGATTTTTTCCTTATTCTCCAATTCGGGAAAAGATTTTAAAAGATAAATCAAAGACCAATGGCCATGTGCTGCTGAATGCCAATCGAAACAACCATAAAAAGCAGGGTGTGCTTCTACATGATTGAGTTGATCTTTCTTGTCGAAAGTGACGTGCCCAGATTTGTAAGGGTAGGGGTTGCCGATACATTTCATGGGTAATTGAGCGAGATAATCTGCTCTTGCTTTGTCTAGCTTGATTTGAGAACTGTACAGCTCACCTGGTCCAGTAGGATGAACTTTTAATTCACTGCATCCTAACAGAAAAATTGCGAAAGTGATTAAGAGGGTATATTTATTCATCATTATTTGTTTAACGAAGGTGAGGGGTCAGCCTTCAAGTTAAAGTGAATATTTTAAACCGCAAAAGTTGAGGACACGTACTCACATACTCACTTTGACAATTTGCGGCAGAACATTTTACGGCTTCGCGGTTCCATTCAACTGCCTTCAAACCAAACCTTTCCTTTCTCTCGTGCATCTCCGTTATAAGTTACAAAAATTTCTTCACCTGATTCAATATCCCGCTTAGCAAAAAATTGAATATAGGCTTCTTCGTAATTGACCAGGTAGAAAGCATTCGGCTCATGTGAGTGATTGTACAAGGATCCAAATCCGAGTGCAATGGCACATTCTTCTTCTTGCTCACCCCAAAGAAAATAATAATCGTGCAAAATACTCGTATGTATCTGCTGGAATTGTTCTTTAGGAATCACAATTACCGGACAAATTTCTAACAATGCACCTTCAGGTATGTCTTGATAAGTGAAAACACCTCGACCAGCAACCTCACTAGGTCCGTAATAAATAGATGGAAGTCGTTGACTCATTCTTTTCTTTTAGTGACATAAACGCCAATTAAAATTAGTGCCATTCCAATGATGTGAAATAAGGTAATTGGTTCTCCATCAATAGCACCCCATAACAATGCAATAACAGGAATAAAATAAGCAACCAATGAAGCGAAAACAGCATTTGTTTTTTTGACCAATTGAAAAAATAAAACCGATGCCATGACTGTACTCGCTAATGATAGCAATATAATATAAAGCAAACTAATAGTTGCTGCCTCATGCGTCTGAAAAATAGTGAAAAAATCAGTCGTCAAAAGATAAAGCAGTGCAGGTATACCAAGCGGTATAAAAGCAGCAGCACTAATCGTAACACTATTCATATCCTGCAAATGATGATGTACCGTATTGGCACTTGTCGCATAAAAAATAGTCGCTAAAATAATTAGGAAAACATACCAGTTGCCAAATTGAAGCGCACCTTCATTTCCAAATGCCACTAATACGACTGCACCAATTAGTCCTATTAAAACACCAAGAAGTTTGGCACCACTAAAAGCTTGTTTGAAAAATAAAATGCCCAACAACAATACAAATAAAGGCGTCAAGGAATTCAAAACCCCAGCCACAGAACTTGTGATCTTCGTTTGAGCAAATGCAAATAAATAAGATGGCAACGCAGTACCTGCCAATCCAACAGTAATTAGATATTTAAATTTAGACCAATCAATATCCTTATAACGGATAAAGAAAATTGGAACAAAAGCGATACAAGCAATTAGAATCCTAAGCGTTGCCATAATTTCTGGCGGATATGCCACCAATCCTTTCTTGATCAAAATAAAGGAACTACCCCAAATCAAGCTCAGTAAGAAAAGCGCACCCCATCCTTTTAAATCAACAGAATTATCAGTGTTTGTCAAATTACCTAGTATTCAATTTCAAAATGAACAAAGATATCAAAAAGAGACTCATTTATTTTTGGAATGAGACAATACAAATTGAAATCTAAAATCGCATCGCTTTTTTTGAGTAAAATTTACCGATACCGTCCTAACCGGGCTTTTGGAGTAGGATGTCCAATCTGCCTATCTTATTTAAGAATCGCTATTTTCATATTGAAGATTTCATATAGTTAGACACTTTTTATCTAGTCTTTTAAAGAGCATCTATTTAGCCTACAATTTTTATAAGAAGTAGAGAGATTCTTTTACCTTTATGCAAACATATAAAAGCTGTGTCGACTATGCCTTTTACTGATGTAAAACTATTCTCAGGTACCAACTCACATTATCTTTCTGAAAAAATTGCGGACTTCTATGGATTGCCATTGGGTGACAAAACAACTCAACGGTTTATGGATGGGGAAATGCAGCCGGTCATCAACGAATCGGTACGTGGTTGCAAAGTCTTTTTCATACAAAGTACTTTTTCGCCTCCAGAGAATTTATTAGAATTATTGTTGCTCATTGATACAGCCAAGCGAGCATCTGCAGGTTACATCACAGCGGTTATTCCTTACTTCGGTTATGCTCGCCAAGATCGAAAAGACAAACCTAGAGTTCCCATTTCTGCAAAATTAATCGCTACGTTATTAGAAGCAGCAGGAGCCAATCGGGTAATGGTGATGGATTTCCATGCAGATCAAATTCAAGGTTTTTTCGATATTCCTGTGGATCATTTGAAAAGTGAAGCGATTTTTATTCCTTGGTTGAGAAAAAATATCTCAATGGACAATGTAATTTTTGCATCACCAGATGTAGGTGGGGTAAAACGTGCACGTAGCTACGCAAAGTACTTTGCACGCGACTTGGTTATTTGCGATAAAGAAAGAAAACGTGCTAATGAAGTAGAGAGTATGACCATCATTGGTGATGTCAAAGGAGCAGATGTTATTTTAGTGGATGATATTATTGATACCGCTGGGACCATGTGTCGTGCTGCCGATTTGATTATGGAAAAAGGAGCCAAAAGTGTTAGCGCAATTTGTGCCCATCCAGTACTGTCGGGTGAAGCATACAACAATATCGAAAATTCTAAAATAGAGAAGATCATTGTTTGTGATACCATCCCTCTAAAAAAGCAATCTGATAAAATTGAGGTACTCTCGACTGCAAAGCTTTTTGCCCGTGCAATTCGAAATATTCACGAGAATCGTTCACTTTCTGCCTTATTTGTGAACGGATAAGTCAAAAAATCCATAATTCCTGTTTTTTAACTACGCTGAAGTGTGATATTTTATTCAAAATATGACTATCTTTGCGTGCATTTTAAGGAAAAAATTTATTAATAGCCAAATACATTTATAATGGAAACGGTAGCTATAAAAGGTACAAAAAGAGCTGGGACAGGAAAAAAATCTGCAAAAGCTGATCGCAATTCAGGAACCATTCCTTGTGTGATTTATGGAGGAAAAGAAAACGTACATTTCACCGGAACAATGGGTGAAATAAAGCAATTGATTTATACACCTGCATTTAAAGTTGCTGAAATCAATGTAGACGGATCAACACATAAATGTATTCTAAAAGATATACAATGGCATCCAGTAACGGATGATATTCGTCATATCGACTTCTTAGAATTAGTAGATGGTAAATCATTCAAGGTAGAATTGCCAGTAAGATTGGATGGTGTTGCACCGGGTATTAGAGAAGGTGGAAAGTTGGTTTACAAACTAAGAAAAGTAAAAGTAAAAACAACTCCAGAATCTTTAGTGAATGAATTGGTGCTAGATATTTCTTCTATGAATTTAGGAGACTCCGTAAGAGTAAGAGACATCGAAGCAATCGAAGGAATGGAATTGATGTCATCACCGGCATTACCAGTTGCTTCCGTAATCACACCACGTGCATTGAAAAGTGCTGCTGCTGCTGAAGATGGAGAAGGTGCTGAAGTTGCTGAAGGAGAAGAGGCTGCTGCTGAAGGTGGAGAAGAAAAGAAAGAAGGATAATAGTTACACAACTATTTGTAAAATATTCAGACCGTATCATTCATTTGGTGCGGTCTTTTTTTTGCTTTTGTGAGAAAAGATTTGGAAGAAAAGACCTAACAGCCTACCTGTTAGGTCTAACCCAGCTAATAACACAAAGCAAATAAACAACCACAAGGTTATTTAATTTTAAAATTTTCTCCATGAAAAACCTAAAAGTCACCACCATTCAATCCACTCTAAGTTGGGAAGATCGCGATACCAATTTAAAAAATTTCAGTACCCACTTCGACAACATTTCAGAACCAACAGATCTCATTATTTTACCTGAAATGTTTACCACCGGTTTTTCTATGAATCCTAATTCGATTGCCGAAAAAATGGATGGACCGACGATGCAATGGATGGCAGTAAATGCATCAAAGAAAAATGCAGTCATTACTGGTAGTATCATAATTGAGGAAAACGGAAAATTTTACAATCGACTAATTTGGATGCGACCTGATGAGACTTACGAAACTTATAATAAAAGACATCTTTTCACATTAGCTGGAGAACATAAAAAATATACGAAGGGTACTGAACGAAAAATCATCGATTTGAATGGATGGAAAATTTGTCCATTAATCTGCTATGATTTAAGATTCCCCGTATGGAGTAGAAATACCGAAGCTTATGATGTGCTTTTGTATGTTGCCAATTGGCCTGAGAAAAGAATAAATGCCTGGAGTAGTTTATTGGTTGGACGCGCTGTGGAAAACCAATGTTACACAATTGGAGTCAATAGGGTTGGAACTGATGGGGTAGGATTGAATTACAATGGAGCAACTAGCATTATCAGTTTTGATGGAGCAATGATGTATTCGATTCGAGATACCGAAGAAATTCAAACCACTACACTCAATTATGAAACGCTTCATCAATTTCGTACTAAACTCGCATTTTTAGATGACAGAGATCATTTTTCAGTCGAAATTTAGAATAAAGCAGGATCGATGGGAACAAATAATTGAAAACAAACCTTATTTATAGGGTGAAGTAGACATCTATGATGAATTCAAAAGGTATCTATTGAATAAATTTTACTATTTTAGCCAACTTGACTAATAAATTTTTTAGATGATAAATTTAATCTTATTTGGACCTCCAGGATCTGGGAAAGGAACACAAGCATCAAAACTTGTTGAACAATATAATTTAATGCACATTTCTACTGGAGATCTGTTTCGATACGAAATGGGGAATGATACACCACTAGGGAAAGAAGCAAAGAGTTACATCTCAAAAGGAGAGCTCGTCCCTGATTCTGTAACAATCGGTATGTTGAAAAACAAAGTAAATGCAAACCCAGATGTTCCGGGTTTTATTTTCGATGGATTTCCTCGTACAGTTAATCAAGCGGAAGCATTGGATGAATTTCTAGGTTCAAAAAATGAAAAAGTAACTGCATTGATTTCTTTGGGGGTGAAGGATGAAGAACTCATTTCAAGATTATTGGAACGTGGAAAAACTTCAGGTAGAGCAGATGATAGTGATGAATCGATTATCAAAAATAGACTAGAAGTATATAAATCTGAAACCACTCCTGTCTTCGATTATTACAACGAAAAAATGATGGCTCGCAAAGTGGATGGTCATGGTACTATCGCTCAAATCTTTACAAGACTTTGCCATGTTATTGACGAAGTAGCTGTTTAAAATCATAAGAAATATTAAACGTAATTGATATGTTGGTATCTCATGTACATTAGTGCGGTGATCAATTTTCAATTTTTAATTTACATTTTAAATTTCGTTCCATTGGCTGAAAATTTCGTTGATTACGTTAAAATATGTTGCAAATCCGGAGCAGGAGGAGCGGGTTCCGCCCACTTCGCAAGATCCCGTATCGACCCTAAAGGTGGACCCGATGGAGGAGATGGAGGTAGAGGTGGTCACATCATTCTAAGAGGAAATGCACAACGCTGGACTTTACTTCATTTGAAATATAGAAAACACATCAAAGCAGGAAGAGGTGGCGTCGGAAGTCAGAGTCGAAGTTCTGGAGCAGATGGGGAAGACATCATTTTAGAAGTACCGCTGGGAACCGTTGCCAAAGACTTTGAAACAGATGAAGTCATGTTCGAGATTACCGATCATGGTCAGGAAATGATCTTGATGAAAGGTGGTCGTGGAGGTCTAGGAAATGCGCATTTCAAATCTTCAACCAACCAATCACCACAATATTCACAACCAGGTGAAGAAGGATCTGAATCTTGGAAAGTACTTGAATTAAAACTGCTTGCTGATGTCGGTTTGGTTGGCTTCCCGAATGCGGGTAAGTCGACGCTGTTGTCAGTAGTGAGTGCTGCCAAACCAAAAATTGCGGCCTACGCTTTCACTACTTTAAAACCCAATCTTGGAATCGTTGCGTATCGCGAACATCAATCTTTCGTGATGGCCGATATCCCTGGAATTATAGAAAATGCACATCAAGGAAAAGGAATTGGTCATCGATTTTTAAGACACATCGAAAGAAACTCGAGTTTGTTATTCATGATTCCATGTGATACCGAAAGCATTAAAAAAGAGTATGCGATTTTATTAAACGAATTAAAACAATTCAATCCCGAGTTGTTGGACAAACCAAGATTATTGGCTATTACTAAGTGTGATATGATTGATGAGGAATTGAAAGAACTCTTACTGCCCGAAATTCCAGATAGCGTAGATCACATTTTTATCTCCTCAGTTTCTCAATTGGGTATTACAGAATTGAAAGATAAACTTTGGGAGCAGTTGAATGCAAAAACAGAAGAGACGAATCCAAGTTATATCTCCAAACAAAATAGTCTTTCCAAAAACCGTCAAGAAGAAGAATGAAAATCGACATTCAAAAAAAGTTAAGTGAGCTTTTTGAAAAAACATTTGATGAAGCAGCTTCATTGATATTGCCGTTAGCACCATCGGGTTCTGATCGGAAATATTATCGCATCAAAGGAAAATCAAAGACAGTAATTGGTACACATAATCCTGATCGTAAAGAAAATAATGCATTCATCCATTTCTCTCAACATTTTAAAGCCAAATCATTACCGGTCCCAGAAGTATTTGCAGAGGACTTGGATAATGACATTTATTTGCAAGAAGATTTAGGAGCGACGACACTATATAGTTATCTATTAGAAAAAGGAGACGGTTTTCCTGACAATCTAATTACGATCTACAAAAAAGTGGTGGAAGAATTAGCTCATTTGCAAATAACAGGAGGTGATGGACTCAATTACGATAAGTGTTATCCAAGAAAAGCATTTGACACACAATCCATGCTATGGGATTTAAATTATTTCAAATACTACTTTTTGAAATTGGCGAACATCTCTTATGATGAAGATTTGCTAGAAAAAGATTTTCATAAGTTCTCCAATTATTTGTTACGAGCGGATTGTGATTACTTCTTATTCCGTGATTTTCAATCCAGAAATATCATGATGAAAAGTGGGACTCCATACTTCATCGATTATCAAGGAGGTAGAAAAGGAGCACTGCAATATGATTTGGCTTCGTTGTTATGGCAATCCAAAGCCAACATTCCGCACCCGATTCGAAAAGAGTTGTTGAATCATTATCTTGACCATGCAGAAAAATTGACGAAAATTGATCGTGACAAATTCATCGAATATTATTATGGCTACGTCCTCATTCGTTGCATACAAGTATTAGGGGCGTACGGATTCCGTGGCTTACATGAGCGCAAAGATTATTTTTTATCCAGTATCCCATTTGCGATTAATAACTTAAGATGGCTTTTGGAAAACACAGAACTAGATGTTGAAATTCCGGAATTGAAAAGAGCATTAGTCGCAATTACCAATTCTGAAAAATTCAAACCATTTGATAAAAGCATTGGTGAAAAAAGTTTGTTGACGGTTCACATCAATAGTTTTTCCTATAAAGAGGGAATCCCACAAGACACTTCCGGACATGGAGGCGGCTTCGTTTTCGATTGTCGTTTCATTCACAATCCAGGTAGGTACGAACCCTACAAAAAACTCACCGGTCGCGATGAACCTGTCATTAATTTCTTAAAACTTCATTCTGAAATGGGTGATTTTCTCAATCAAGTGTATCTCATTGTCGACAAAGCAGTGGAGAATTATCTGGAAAGAAGTTTTACCAATCTATCGATCAATTTCGGTTGCACAGGTGGTCAGCATCGGAGTGTCTTTTCTGCCGACTCAGTTACCAAACATTTGAAAGAAAAGTATGGTGTAAATGTAGTGTTGCATCATTTGGTGCAGGAAAGAAAAAACTGGGTGAACTAGAATGTTGGACCGCCTTTCGGCTTTAAGACCGCTACGCTATATGATCGCTGACGCTATAAGACCGCTAGCGCTTTAAGACTGTGCAGTCGTTCAAATGATACTCCAATTTCTATTTGAATTGCTGTCAATCAGAATTTCAAATGATACTCGAATTTCCATTTGAACTACAGAACAGTCTTAAAGCAAAGCGGTCTTACAGCCAAAGGCGGTCTTACAGCGCAGCGGTCCTAAAGCAAAGCGGTCTTTCAGCGCAGCGGGTCTACCTCAAGATTTCCATCAACCCCTCAAACCGATCCGCCTCCGCATACAAGTGATCATTATAACTAGTGGCCTGAAATTTCAAAGAAGTCATCACCTTATTAATCGTCACCAATTCTATTGTTATGTTACCGAATTTTTGGTCCACCTTATCGACAAATTCCCTCATAATCGGTGGTTTTAAATAATGACGTTCTACTGTTTCTAACTTCCCATTTTTTTCATAAGTCCGTTTATCAGAAAGATAAGGACGGTATTGGATCGATTTAATGCGTTCGTGTAGAAAAAAGAAAAAGTGTCTTAGATCCTTCGGCTTAAATTTGACAATGGTACAATGAATAACAAAACCTTTGGAAGAAGGGGTGTTTAAAAAATCGATGCCACGATCTAAATTGCTGTCCGTGATTAACTGATTACCATATTGTTTGTGCAGATAATTGAGCAACTCCGTTTTCTCTTCGGATGCTTTCCATTTTTCAAAATTGGCAAGTTCCTTATCGGACAAAGTAATTACCTCATGCGTGAAAGGATTGGCAGCAGAGCTCTTACCAGATTTTCCAAAAATATTTTTAAAGTAATTCCATAGGTCGGACATAGTTGCAAGATATTCTATTCTCAACAAAGTCGCGCAGTTTTTTTTATATTCGTTCGTCGTTCGTTTACTTGTACGTCGTTTGGAGCTGTGCTCCAGATACGCCCCCAACATAAACTAAAAACCAATGCTAAAAAAATTCTACCAATACGTTCGACGTTCGTTTGGAGCTATGCGCCAGATACGTCCACAACATAAACTTAAAACCAATGCCAAAACAAATCCTACTATTCATAACCCAGTACGTTCGTTTGGAGCTGTGCTCCAGATACGTCCCCATCATAATATTAAAACCTGTCCTAAAACAAATACTCCTAATCATAACATGCATATCCATATGGAGCTGTGCTCCAGAAAAATCGCCCAATGAAAAAATGGCAATATCGAACACTGCCCAAACCAAAAGTCCGACACAACTCGTAGTCGTATTAAGCGAGCATCCAGATTCCATTAACGCCCAATTATCGAAATACGAATTCATCAACAGCCATTGGAATCAAATCGGCACCACACATGATGTCACCCTAGGTCGGACCGGCTTAGCCAATGGAATCGGACAGCAACTTTTAAAAGGAAATTTGAAACAAGAAGGTGATGGGAAATCGCCGGCAGGTATTTTTGAATTCGGAACCGCATTCGGTTATGCCTCCAAACAAGAAGCACCCGATTTTAAATTGCCTTACGTTCAAATCACAGAAGTCACCCAATGCATCGAAGACGGCAAATCCAAATACTACAACCAAATCGTAAACAATACCAAAGTGACCAAAGATTGGGAAACAGCCGATTTTATGAAACGAGCCGATGATTTATACAAATGGGGCGTGTTTGTTAAACATAATACACCCGCAAAACTGGAAGCGGGGTCTTGTATCTTCTTTCACTTATGGCGAGGACCAGGCAAGCATACCGCTGGATGTACTGCTATGACCGAAGAAAACATGTTGAATTTGATAAAATGGTTGGATCCAAGTAAAGAACCAAGATTGATTCAAGTAACAGGGGAGGAGTATTCTGATTCGAAAAAGATTTTTGGTTTACTGGATAGTGCAAGGTAGTTAGTACAAAGTAAAAAGACTATCGAAAATTCGTGAGCGTCGCAAACGTCCTCCACGTATTTTCGATAGTCTTTATACTAACTACTTTATACTTACTAGTTAATTTTCCGACGTCTAGGTTTATTCTCATTAGGTCTTTTCGCCCGATCATCATCATCAGGAATATCATAGACACTAGGATTGGATTCTTCACGCTTGACACTCATGTCTTCAATGCGGTCCATGACATCAAGTGAGTGATCCCAAAATTCAGCAAAAGCAGGTTTTAGTTTATTGCCAAAGTTCCAGACGATAGCTGGGAATGGTTCAAGATAAGGGTAGGTCAGTGATTCTTGTTTGGTTGAGTTATCCAGGACATGAGATTTTTCTGCAAACCAAACACCGACACTACAAACGAGAATCATCACACCTGATAACAATGCTCCTCCAAAAATTTGATTGATGACATTGATGTTAGCTGTTTTCAAAATTCCTTCCAACCCTTTTGCAATCATTCGAATCACAATCATGGTTCCAGCAAAAGTGACGACAAATCCTGCAATAAACATTAACGGATTGTTGCTTGAAAAAGTGGTCTGAAGTATTTCAGTGACTTGTGGAGCGAATTTAAATGCGGCCATTGCTCCAAACATCACAGAAAGGAATGAAAAAAACGTCTCTATGATTCCTTTAGAAAATCCTAAATAGAAGCCATAAAGTGCAAAAACCGCAAATACAATATCGATCACCATAGCAACCTCAAGTTAGATAATTATCAAATAATATTATATAAAAAGTATATATAACATCTTACTACTTAGACGAACAATCCACAAATGGAGACTGTTTTATACATATTACAAGGTTCTTTAATAAAAATTTAACACCTGAATTGTTCAAGAATGATGTTAGATAGCGTTAATGATTTGAAAGACTTAATTGAGATACCCTTTAATTCTGAAAATAATGTATTATTTTTGGTCAAATTCAACCGAATGAAATTTCTAAAAACCTGGTGTTGTTTTTCATTTCTACTTTGCTTTGGAATAGCTAGTGCTAGTTCGCCTATTACGGAAACGATAATGAAGCCAGACACTATTTTGCCAAAAGCTTTTTTGTTGGGGGATCATGAACGTCAATTTGAAAAGTTGACCATGAAATATGAGACTTTGTTATTGACTGCTACGGACAATAATATGGATCTTGCTTTCAACAAATGGGTAACCATGATTACCGAAATGGAAAGTTATAGCGAATCTATTGGCTATGATTTGAAAGGGATAAAAATGTGGATGAATATTTTTTGGGAACAAGATGGTACCATTGCACATATTGCTTTCTTTCTAAAACCGAATTCCAGAAATGTTGATGTAGAAGAATTAAAAGCATTCTTTTCTAGTTTTGCGAGACACTACACATTTCCATTACTTTACAAGACTGGGTATTCTCATTATGGAAGTGCTTCGTTTCCAACCTTCTCTGGAAAAAAAAAAGTAGGAACTTATTAAAAGACACATTGGCAAAAAATAGGTATTAATGATTTGCAATTGCAGATATATACATGGGGTGGTAAAACACCCCTTTTTTATTGGCTTGCTCTTGATAGTCCTTCTATCAAGTGCTTGTCGTAAAAAAGAAAAAAATCTGCAATGGACGGAAATAGATTCACCTACCAATCTCAGACTCAATAGTGTTTACTTCACAGATGCTAACAATGGTCATGCGGTTGGTGGAAGAACTTGGACAGAAGGAATTTATCTTCACACTCAAGATGCGGGCGCTACTTGGTTGCAAGATACATTAGGCAACAAAGAGCTTTTTGCAATTACATTCGACCAAAATAATGAGGGATATGCAGTAGGAATTGATGGGCATATTTTCTTGAAAGATACGCCAGATGATACTTGGGAATTTTGGCGTCAAAATCGTTGGTTCATCATGAGAGATGCGGCATTTTATAATTACCAAAACGGAGTAATTGTAGGAGGAGAGTCATTTCAATTTGGGAAAATTCTCAAGATGGAAGATAATTATATTTTGAACACCGTAGATACTTTGGAAAATGAGTTGTCAGCTGTAACTTATTCCGATGAAACCACTGTGCACGTTTGTGGATTTGGTACCGTTTTAAGATCAACGGACTCTGGTAATACTTTCACACAATTAGATATTAGTGGTGATTTTTATAGAGATATTCATTACCCTACTTCACAGATAGGTTACATTGTCGGCTCTAGTGGCTCAATCCTAAAATCAACAGATGCGGGAGCAAGTTATGAGACCTTACGCGATGGTGATAAATTATTGGTAAGTGATAAAGCCTTTCAAGCAGTTTTCTTTACAGATGAAAATAGTGGATATATTGTTGGAAATAGCGGCCTTTTTTGGATTACCAATGATGGTGGAGATTCTTGGCGACAAGTTGCAGATTTCCCTGATGTAGATTTGAGAGATATCTTCGTAATTGATGGTGTTGGTTATATCGTCGGAGCGGGAGGGAAGATTTTTCAGTTTGTTGAGTAAACTCTCGCGTCCTCCATCTGCGTCCATCTGCGCCATCTGTGTGCAAAAAAAACGTCCTCCATTCAGTGTATTCTGTGTGAGAAAACCACGTCCTCCCTCCAGCGTTTACCTCGCCTTCTACGTCCAAAAAAATCATTCAGGTCGAGGCAAGATCCACTCATTGTGCCCAAACACCTTCCATTCCACCTTAGACAAATCCACCTCAGGATCTATATACTGACTCTTTTTACCTCCATTCAACTTAGCTTTCACATGAGCTGTAATTGCAATGTTATCAATTCCCTTAGCTCTATAATCTTTCTTTAATTTCTGAACAAACTGATAAATCATATCTGGGTGAGCAAAAATTTTCTTAGCTTGTCGTTTAGTCAATTCCTTTTTAGGATATACTTTGTAAACTTTATTCTTATCCAAATCTGCCACCTTGAAATGTCCGCTGCCACGTTTACTACGCAACATCATCCGCCACGAGAATCGGTGCCCTTCCTCCGTCCAAGCCACATCACCAGCAATCAAATGATGTCGAAAAGGAATTAATAATTGTATAACAATATAAATACCCAAACCCCAAAATATCACTTTAGGAGTAGAAGGAATGGTCTCCACAAATTGAGGAGAAGCTTCCATTTTTCGATTCCAACCATCTTGTAATTTTCCAACAAATGGAATTCGCAATTTTAACCAATTAATTACTTTCAACGGAAAATCCGGTTCAAAAAATAATAAGGTCAATGTGATGGATAAAATCGGAAAAATGCCAATATTAAAAAGTATGGTGTTGACGATATGAAAAAAAACCGCCATCGTTAATGCAAGCCATCTAGTTGGCCGACTAAAAATTAGTAAAGGAACAATAAATAAATCCAACATTAAACCTCCATAACTCATTACCCAAGGTACCCAATCTTGTGCCCATAATGGTCCCAGTAGATACATGTCTGATTTCGCTGATACCCATCTGTCTAAAGGTCTTGCATTCAACCAATCCCAATTTATTTTGGCCAGTCCACCATAGAAATAAACAATCCCCATCATGAGATTTAGTAAAAGTAAATTCCAGTAAGGTACTTTCAATTGACGGATCGAAGGATTTTTCCAAACATCCAAAGAGAGATATTTATTAAGTGGAAGCAAAACGATTAGAAAACTCAACATACATAACAGGTAGCCATGGTTGAGGTAATAGCTCTTTTCCAAAAGAAAAACATAAGTTATCCCAAAAGCAAAGAAAGTTGCGGCCCATCGATACCATTTACCCAATGCAATCAATGCCGCAGAAATAATCAAAAAGATGAAAAAAGCATTCATTAGATGGTAGGGCAGAGGTTGCACCCATTCAAAACCGAAGTATTTGAATTGAAAACCACCATATTCATAAGCATTTTTCTTCCAATGATAATGAAATAGCAACGCGATTGACTCTGCAAATGCTAAAATTCCAAACATTATTCGAAAAAAAACTAAAGAATAAATAAATACGTTTTTATCTAAAAACTTCATTTTCAATCACTTAAATATTAAAACACCTTAACATTACCATAATTTGTTTTAATTAATTGTTAAAAAACAAACAAAATGTTTTATAATCTAAACATTATGCTTATATTTGATATGTCATCATAGATTCTCCGTCATTAAAATTAAAGAATCATGGAATTAAATATCATAACATCTAAAAAAGGAACTAAGGTAGTTACTGCAACTAACTTACATAAAGTACTTGGATTACCAGCTCATTATTATCTAAGAAATGCAGTCAAGTGGGTAAGTGATGTCTATGCATTCAGCGATGATGTGCGTAAGCCGGAGGAAATGAAAGATTATTCAATTCGTACCTTCAAAGTCAGCAAATTGCGTGACTACTACCTTACTATTGAGTTGGCAAGACTCATTGCATTGACAACTAATAGTAAGGTGAAAGAGGAAGTGGCGAAGTGTTTATTGGAAGTAGAAGGTGTAACACCAAAAACAGAAACAATGACCAAGGAGCAAGTAATTGCTGTGTTAGAATTGACAAAAACAATGGGTTTCACTTCAAAGCAAAAAGAAGCGGAGAAAGCACACCATTCTCAATTCAAATCTAACAATGAAGAAGACAATAAATGGTGGAATTATAGAGCCAATCTTCTAGGTTACTCTGCAAGAGAATTGAGAGCAAAAATGAAAGAAATTGGTCAGAATTATAAAGGGAAGAATATTCGTCAAATGTTGATGTACATCGATAGATACGAAATCATTCGGATGGCTGTAATGGACTTGTTTATCGCATTAGGAAAATCAAAAGACTACGCAAAAAATATGGGCGATCTCGCCAAATATTTTGCAAAAGAATTGAAGATTGAAATTTGGGATGATGCAAAGTCACCAATACTATACGGCAAAGGCCAAGCAGCTGGTAGCGTCAATGAAGCCAAAGTCACGGACATCGGTCTCAACCTACTAGGTCAACAAGGAATCCTAAATCTTTTCACCGAAAAGAAAGCAGGCTAATCATGAAAACCCTAAAAACCCCAAAGGGGTGATATAAACACCAGTGATGGGAAAATCCCATCACCGGTCCCATCACCCATCACATCACCCATCTCACATCACAAAAAAACACGAAGTAGTTTCCGTTTTATATTTATATTATTTTGCTAAATGGAGGGCATCCCGAATTCCACGGGATGTATCTCCATTTTTAATGAAAATTAACCAAACCTTTTGAAGATAGATACCCAAAAATTCTATCCGTATCCTTATTTTTGATTGCTATTAAACACACTCAGATTTGTACGAAACAAGTCGAATTAAAACACTAAATAATTCTATGGCTAAATCAAACTATACCGAAGACAATATTCGATCCCTCGATTGGCGCGAACATATCCGCCTAAGACCTGGGATGTACATTGGAAAATTGGGAGATGGTTCGACACCAGATGATGGAATCTATATCCTGGTCAAAGAAATTATCGACAATTGTATTGATGAATATGTGATGGGTTTCGGAAAAACAATTGAGGTAGAAATCAAGGATGGAACAGTATCCGTTAGAGATTATGGTCGTGGAATTCCATTAGGAAAAGTGGTGGATGTAGTTTCCAAAATAAACACCGGTGGTAAGTATGATTCCAAAGCATTTAAAAAATCAGTAGGATTAAATGGGGTAGGGATGAAAGCAGCGAATGCTTTGTCTGATCACTTTTTGGTGCAAGCAGTTCGGGAAGGAAAATCAAAAGTGGCAGAATTTGAGAAAGGTATTTTGACAGCCGATAAAAGAGTTGCTAAGACAAAAGAGGAAAATGGAACATTAGTCCAGTTCACACCAGACTCGTCCGTTTTCAAAAAATATAAATTCCGTACTGAATTTCTTGAAAATCAATTATGGAATTACGCATTTCTAAATGCAGGTCTACGACTTAAATTGAATGGCAAAAGTTTCTACTCCAAAAATGGATTGTTAGATTTATTGGAAAAGAAAAACGGAGGGGAAACATTGCGTTATCCAATTGTTCATATGTTGGGCAATGATATCGAAGTAGCACTTTCTCACGGACAACAATATGGCGAGCAATATTATTCGTTCGTAAACGGTCAACACACAACCCAAGGTGGAACACACTTAAATGCTTTCCGTGAAGCAGTGGTAGCCACGGTGCGTGGATTTTATGACAAGAAATTTGATGCGAAAGATATTCGTGCTTCTATTGTTGCGGCAATTAGTGTCAGAGTTGAAGAGCCTGTTTTTGAATCTCAAACAAAGACGAAATTAGGATCAATTAATATCGCTCCAAAAGGTCAGACCGTTCGTTCATTTGTAATGGATTTCGTTTCAAAACATTTGGATAATTATCTGCACAAAAATCCGAAAGTCGCAGAAGAATTGTTGAAGCGTATTCAGCAATCAGAAAGAGAAAGAAAAGAAATTGCTGGTATCAAAACACTAGCCAATCAAAGAGCCAAAAAAGCAAATCTCCATAATCGTAAATTAAGAGATTGCCGCCTACACTTCAATGATGGTCCTAAAAAAACAAAAGAGGAAGATAGAACTGCAACGACCATTTTTATCACAGAGGGGGATTCAGCAAGCGGGTCTATCACAAAAGCAAGAAATGTTCAGACACAAGCAGTTTTTAGTTTGAAGGGAAAACCACTGAATTGTTTTGGTACTTCGAAAAAAGTGGTTTATGAAAATGAAGAGTTAAACCTACTACAACACGCACTGAATATTGAAGATGGAATGGAAGGACTACGTTTCAATAATGTGGTCATTGCAACTGATGCCGATGTCGATGGAATGCACATTCGATTGTTATTGCTAACATTCTTTTTACAATTTTTTCCAGACTTGGTTAGAAACGGTCATCTATATATATTGGAGACGCCATTGTTTAGAGTTAGAGATAAGAAAAAGACTTTCTACTGCTATTCTGAAAAAGAAAAACAAGCTGCCATCAAAGCACTCCGAGGTAAACCGGAAATTACGCGATTCAAAGGATTGGGAGAGATTTCTCCGAATGAATTCAGTGATTTCATAGGATCAGATATGCGGTTAGATCCGGTATTATTGAATGATGATAAAATTGAAGAAGTGTTGTCATATTACATGGGTAAAAACACACAAGAACGACAAGAATTCATCATCGATAATCTGAAAATTGAATTGGATGCAATCACAGAAGGTCAAGAGGAAATGTTCGATGAATCTGATTCTGTTGAATCCGCAAAAGAAGCGTTAGAAACGGCAGAGTAATTTCAAAAACAAAATGAATAGGTATCAACTAGCTGAATCATAAGATTTAGAAATTGATACCTATTTCTGTTTTTGTGCCTATTTGACAATATGAGACACATAAATTTGCCACTAATTGTACTTCATTCCTTAGTTTCACCACAATTGTCAGTCATTTTTAGCAATTTGGCATATGGCATAGATGTTGAACCAACCTAAAATAGATAACTTGTTGATAATGAGGATTCTTTATTTGAAAATTCAATCAAGATGTCATCGATAAGTTTAAGCACAGACAACTTTTCAAAATTAGAAATAACAAAGGTTTTTTGACCTTATAAACAAGATAATAGCATGTTTGAAGAATTCGAGTTCCTACCGAATATAGACGAAGAGAATGAAATAATGCCTCTTTTTTCTATCGACGAAGAAGATGAAACGATGAGCAACGAATCCTACAAGGAAGTAATACCGATGCTTGCGCTAAAAAATACAGTCCTATTTCCAGGAATCATTATACCCATAACTGTCGGTCGTAAAAAATCACTGAAGGCTTTAGAAAAAGCGTATGAGGACGACCGCATTATTGCCGTCCTTTCTCAGAAAGAGGCGAAGACAGAAAATCCGTCAAGAGATGATTTGTACGGAGCAGGAACAATCGCACGAATCATTAAAATTTTGAAATTGCCAGATGGTTCTTCCACTGCAATTTTACAAGGAAGAAAAAGATTTGGGTTGGTAGACTTGATTTCGGAAGAGCCATACTTGGAAGCTCAAATTGAAATAAAGGAATACGAGAAGGTAAAAAAGAAAATGGAATTTAAAGCTATTATTTCTTCCATTAAAAAATATGCAAAACAAATCATCGAACTTTCTCCAAATATTCCTGGAGAAGCCAGTATGATTTTGCAAAATATCAAAGGTGAAAATTTCTTGTTAAATTTCATTGCATCCAATCTAGGAATCAAAGTTCCAGTAAAGCAACAGTTGTTGGAAATGGATGACTTGCTTAAAAAAGCAGAAACCATTTTGGAAAACATGGATGGTGAGTTGCAATTACTTCAATTAAAAGAAAAGATTGAAAAGAAAGTTCGTACTGATATTGAAAAGCAACAACGGGATTATTTCTTGAACCAACAAATGAAAACGATTCAGGATGAGTTGGGCGGAAATCCGCAAGAGGAAGAATTGAATGCGATGAAGTTGCGTGCAGAAGAAAAGAAAATGCCCAAAGTAGTAAGGGATGCATTTGATCGCGATATGAAAAAGATCAAACGAATTAATCCTCAAATGGCAGAGTATTCTGTCACCATGAATTATTTGGAATTGTTGCTCGACTTGCCTTGGGAAGATTATACAAAAGACAACTTCAATCTTAAAAAAGTAAAAGAAGTGTTAGATAAAGATCACTATGGTCTTGAAAAAGTGAAAGAAAGAATTTTGGAGCATCTGGCTGTTCTGAAGTTAAAAGGAGATATGAAAGCGCCAATCATTTGCCTGGTTGGTCCTCCAGGAGTTGGTAAAACCTCGCTTGGAAAATCTATGGCAACTGCTTTAGGTAGAAAATTTATTCGTATGTCACTAGGAGGTTTGCACGATGAGTCGGAAATTCGTGGACATAGAAAAACCTATATTGGTGCGATGCCTGGTAGAATTATCCAATCCATCAAAAAAGCAAAATCCTCTAATCCAGTTTTTATTTTGGATGAAATTGACAAGGTCGGAAAAAACTTCAGAGGCGATCCTTCTTCTGCTTTATTGGAAGTTTTGGACCCAGAACAAAATGGAACCTTCCACGATAACTATCTCGATGTGGAATATGATCTATCAAAGATTTTATTTATTGCCACAGCAAATTCACTCAATACCATCCAGCCAGCATTGTTGGATAGAATGGAGATCATAAATATTTCAGGATATTCTGTTGAAGAAAAAATCGAAATATCAAAACGTCACCTGATAGCTGAGCAACGTAAAGAGCATGGGTTGAAAGCAAAAGATGTCAAGATTTCCAATGATGTATTAAAGAAAATTATTGCAAACTACACACGTGAGTCAGGTGTTCGTTCTTTAAGTCGACAAATCGCTGGTGTCATGAGATATGTTGCCAAAAATGTAGCGATGGGTACAGACTACAACGTCAGTATCAAATCGACTGAATTGAAGAAGATTCTTGGACCTACTAAATTTTCAAATGACATATATCAAAAGTCATATGTCCCCGGTGTCGCTGTTGGATTGGCATGGACCAGTGTTGGAGGAGATATTTTATTTATTGAAGCGAGCGCGAGCACAGGAAAAGGGAAGTTGACATTGACTGGAAATTTAGGAGATGTGATGAAAGAATCGGCAACCACGGCATTAAGCTTCATCAAAGCAAATGCGAAGTCAATTGGAATCACGCCGGAGCAACTTGCAGAAACCGATATACACATTCATGTTCCTGAAGGTGCAATTCCAAAAGATGGACCATCAGCTGGTATCACCATGTTGTCAGCATTAGCATCCATGTTTTTGAAAAAATCCGTAAAGCCATACCTAGCGATGACAGGAGAAATAACGTTGAGAGGAAAGGTGCTTCCAGTGGGAGGTATCAAAGAAAAAGTATTGGCTGCAAAACGAGCAGGCATCAAGGAAATAATCATGTGCAAAGAAAATGAAAAACACATTCTTGAAATAGAACCTGGTTTTATAGCCGGAGTGAAATTCCATTATGTGGAAGACATGAAAGAAGTATTGGATATCGCTGTCAATTATTGAACAATAGAGATACTTTTCAGTTAAAGGAGTGTTAACTTATTTTCGGGACCCTATCTATTTTGCAAATATGACCGTTAATAAGGTTGTAAGTGTTATCTTAGTTATCAAGGATATAAAAATCGTAATTTTGAAAAGAATAATTCTCGTTGCAACACTCTTATCAGCATTTATATTTAATGCTAATGCTCAAGAAAAAGATAAAGACTGGAAAGAACAATTGATTCAATTCTCAGGAATGGTCTTGGATGGAAGTGATGAAAATTTATATCCAGTTCCGTTCACCAATATTTTGGTAAAAGAAAAAGGTCGAGGGACCTATTCAGATCTTAAAGGATTTTTCTCTATAGTAGTCGAGCAAGGAGATACCATCATTTTCACAGCCATCGGATATAAAGATGTAGAATTTCAAATTCCAGATTCATTGAGTTCATCCCATTACTCAATTGTTCAGTTGATGACACAGGATACTTTCAATCTACCAGAAACAGTAGTCTTCCCATGGCCAAGTCGAGATCATTTCAAGTTGGAATTCTTAGCAATGGATGTAACGAATGAAATGCAAGAAAAAGCATTGGAAAATTTGGTACAAGAAACCTTGACCCGACAAAGAAATGAGGTACCAACGGATGCCAATGAACAAGCCGATTTTTATCTTAGACAACAAGCCAGTAATTATTATTTTATTGGACAGACACCACCGATGAATATCTTCAACCCAATTGCTTGGAAAAAATTCTTTGATGCCTGGAAGAATGGTGATTTTAAAAAGAAAGATAAGTAAGAGTTGCTTTAGCGACCAGTTATTAGTATTTAAACGGCAGAGGTCAATACTCGAGTTTTCCCCCTCTGCCGCAGTACTATTAAGTTCTGAAATGCTCTAATACAAATAATACTCTATAATTGCGGATATCTATGAGAAAATTTTACTGATATCTGCGTTGGAAAGCCCTGTCTGCTTGGCGCAGTCAGGCAGCCTCGCCGTAACTAAGGCTATGTCTGCGTTTTCCGCCTTAATCTCAATAAAATTTTCCTCCATATAATAACCGCACTTATAGAGTACAATTTGTATAACAGAGCTGAAACACTAATACGGGCATCGCTTTTGTAAAACGTCCTGTAGTTTGGCGTCAAGGTAAGAAAGCATTTCAAATTTAAGATTAGTTCGATATTGACCTTTCGAATAAGAATGATTGAGTACCATCTTAATTTGCTATACTTCAAATTTAACTATAAGCCGACAAAACTTACCAGAGTCCTATTCATGTCGCTCAAATGCAGCTCACTAATAACTAATCTCACAAATATCACCTTCCATCCTCTCTTTACTCTAACCCATATATTTTGTAAATTTGTCCCTTCAATTAAATAAGACACAAAGTATTCATGAAGATTACGGATTATTTCGAAGCAGCGAAGGGAGAAACATTAATATCATTTGAAGTATTGCCACCTCTGAAAGGAGGAAGCATGAAAGCAATATTTGACACATTAGACCCATTGATGGAATTTAAGCCTCCATTCGTTGATGTAACCTACCATAGAGAAGAATACATCTATACAGTCCGAGAATCAGGCTATTACGAAAAAACATCCATCCGTAAACGTCCGGGTACTGTTGGAATTTGTGCCGCGATTATGCATCGCTATGGTATAGATGCGGTTCCTCATTTAATATGTGGTGGATTTACCAAGCAAGATACTGAAAATGCCTTGATCGACTTAAACTTTCTTGATATTAACAATGTGTTGGCGTTGCGTGGAGATGCGCGTAAGTTTGATGGTAAATTTATCAAAGAACCCAATGGACACGCGTATGCTGTCGATCTCGTCGAGCAGATAACAGACATGAATAATGGAAAGTACATGGATAGCGGTATTCAAGATGGTGCCAAAATGGACTTTTGTATCGGAGTTGCTGGATATCCAGAGAAACATTTTGAATCTCCAAACTTTGAGTTAGATCTGCGTTATTTGAAAGAAAAAATAAAGGCCGGTGGTTCCTATATTGTTACCCAAATGTTTTTTGACAACAAGGTTTATTTCGATTTCGTAGATGCATGCCGCGCTGAAGGTATTAATGTACCAATCGTTCCAGGCTTAAAGCCGTTAACTAAGAAATATCAATTACAATCCATTCCAAGGATGTTTTACATCAATATGCCAGACCAATTGGTGAAAAATTTAATGGGTGCAAAAACGCCTAAAGCAGTAAAAGAAGCAGGGATTGAATGGTGTATTGCACAATCTAAAGAATTGAAAGAAAAAGGCGTACCTTGTTTACATTATTACACAATGGGCGATTCAGATACCATCAGAAAAATTGCTGAAGCTGTTTATTAATCGCCCCAATCTATTTTGGACATGGCGTTACGCAACTTTGTTTTTTTTCTAACCTTTTTGTTTGCTTCATCACTAATTGCTCAATCTGATCTTCAATCACCAGATGAATTTCTTCCTCATAAATTAGGTGAAAAATTTACTGCGCATCACTTGCTGGTAGATTACTTCGAATACATTGCTGAAAATAGCGATCAGGTTATTTTGCAAGAATACGGTCGTACCAATCAAGACCGTCCACTGATAATTTCTATCATTTCTTCCAAAAAGAATATCGACAACATTGAAAAGATTCGTAAAGCAAATTTGTCAAGAACAGGTTTGCTGGATGGAAGCAACCCAGGCTATGAGGATGTGGCAATCGTGTGGTTGAGCATGGGCGTACATGGCAATGAAGCAGGTGCCTCAGAAAGTTCAATTGCAACCATTTATGAATTAGCAAGAAAAGATAATAAAGCAGTCCAGGAATATTTAAAAAATGTCGTCGTTGTGTTAGATCCATGTATCAATCCAGATGGTTACTCAAGATATACACATTGGAATAACAATGTAAGCACGATTTTAGGCGATCCTTCACCATTTGCAAAAGAACATAATGAACCATGGCCAGGTGGTCGAGTCAATCATTACCTCTTTGATCTCAATAGAGATTGGGCATGGCTCACACAAGTAGAATCCCAACAAAGAATAAAAATTTATCACAGCTGGATGCCTCATATTCATGCTGATTTCCATGAGATGTATCACAATGATCCATACTATTTTGCACCAGCTGCACAACCGTATCATGCTTATATCACCAAATGGCAGGAATCTTTTCAAATGAATATCGGTAAAAATCATGCGAAATATTTCGATCAAAATAACTGGTTGTATTTCACAAGAGAGGTATTCGATTTGTTCTATCCGAGCTATGGTGATACCTATCCGATTTTCAATGGAGCCATTGGGATGACTTATGAGCAAGGTGGACATAGCAATGCAGGTAAAGCAATCACCATGCACAATGGAGAAACGCTTCACTTATCCGATCGTATCGAGCATCATCGAACAACCGCAATAAGCACCGTAGAAGTTAGTGCCAGAAATGCAAAGGAAATAGTAAAGGAATTCAAAAATTTCTACACTACAAGTTCCAGTAATCCACCAGGAGAGTACAAGTCTTTTGTTATAAAAGGAGATAATTCATTAGGTAAAATAAAGTCACTTTGTAAATTACTAGATCAACATGATATCCGATATGGAAATGCTAAAGGTGGTGCAATCTCAGGATACAATTACAAAACCGGGAAAGAAGAAAATGTTACTTTATCTAACAATGATATTGTAATTAATGCGCATCAGCCAATGGCCGTGTTGACACAAGTGTTATTTGAGCCAGAACCCTATCTCGTCGATTCTTTGACGTATGACATCACCGCTTGGGCATTGCCTTTTGCGTATGGTTTGGATAGTTACGCAGTGAAAAGTAAATTACCCGCTTCGGATAAAGTGGATTGGACAAAATTTGAAAATCAATTAAGAAAAGGGGATCAACCGTATGCTTATATCGCCGAATGGAATTCATTACAAAATGCAGCTTTTCTAGGAAGCTTATTGTCGCAAGGCGTGAAAGTACGTTCCGCATCAAGACCATTTGAGATTAATGAAAATGAATACAAAGAGGGGACACTTATTATTACCAGAGCGGACAATAAAAAATTAGGAAACCAATTGGATGATATCATCTATGGTGCAGTAGAAGAATTTGAACAAAAAGTAGAGATCTCGACATCTGGATTTTCAACAACAGGTCCTGATTTTGGATCTGATAAATTTACTTTACTAAGAAATCCCAAAGTAGGTGTAATATCTGGTGAAGAAGTAAGTTCCTATTCATTTGGGCAAATTTGGCATTACTTTGAAACAGATCTGAACTATCCAGTCATTATCATTCAACCAGATGCACTCGACAATTCCAACCTTTCAGAACTCAACGTACTGATCATGCCAGAAGGAAGATATAGTAGTTTTGATTCTACGCAACTTGCAAAAATAAAAACATGGATTCAAAATGGCGGAAAATTAATTTCTGTCGGAACTGCTGTCAGAAAACTAGAAGGACAAGATGGTTTTAGAATCAAAAAATACGCAACCTCCTCAGAAAAAAGTGCAGTTCAAGAAAAACGAGAAAGTGATAGATTATCCAATCGTACCAATCATTACTCCGAACAAGAGCGTGCCAATATTATCAATCAAATTCCTGGAGCCATCTTCAAAGTACAATTGGACAATACCCATCCATTGGCGTATGGACTTGGGGAAACTTACCATTCATTAAAGACCAGTGGACTTTCTTATAAACTCATGAAAAACGTTTGGAATGTCGGTTATATCAAAGATAATCCAGAAGTTATTGGGTTTACGGGCTTCAATAAAATACAAGAAATGAAAAACACTACCGTATTTGCGGTACATTCCCTTGGTGGCGGACAAGTAGTCTATCTGATTGATAATCCGTTGTTTAGAGGCTTTTGGGAGCAAGGAAAATTCTTATTTTCCAACGCATTATTTATGGTCGAATAACAAAAAATACCCTTTTTGCTCTATTTTTTTAATGGATAAAAGAGTTTAGATTGTAACAATAAACGATACCCTTACGCTCCTCCCACTTATTAAGAATTACAATTTATTTTAAAAAGTTATACAACCGTTATTGCTGAGGTTGTATAGCCAGACCTTTACTTTCAATGACCAAAATTGCACTGTTCATACTAGCCATTCTATGCGCACAACTTTCTTACGCGCAGCTCGACAATATCACATTGTCGGCAGAACAGTATAACAATACAGCTACAGTTTCTTATGGTCCCTTTGATAATAATCAACTAGTACAAAATGAATTAGCAAAACGCAATGCTGGTGCAACACCACATTTCGCAATTCCTGTTGATGTTGAAATTTCTACCAAGTCTCATGGTCATTGGGAAAAGGTAAATGGCTTTGATGTATGGAGATTGAAAGTATATTCACCTGGTGCCAAATCATTAAACTTTGGATTTAGTAAATTTCAATTACCAGAAAATGGAGTATTGCGTTTTTATGAAGGTCAAACACTTTCTAACAAACGAATTTTTACCTCAAAAGATAATGAAAGCCATAATCAATTGTGGACGCCTTGTTTCAATTCCGATGAAGTAGTTATCGAATTAATTATTCCGGAAGATAAAAGCGGTGACATAGAATTTTTACTGACACAAGTCAATCACGACTTTGTTGGGTTCATGAATCCTGCAGGTGGATCAGGCGCTTGTAACTTAGACATTATGTGTAGTGCAGAAGAAGGTTACCCAATGATTGAAGCATATAGAGAGGCATCTCGCTCAGTTGGTTTGATGTCGTTGAATGGAGTCGCTTTTTGTACAGGGTTTTTAATTAATAATACCGCCAATGATTGTACACCTTATTTCATGACGGCTAGACATTGTGGAATCAACTCAAGTAATGCCGCATCACTAGTGGTTTATTGGAACTATGAAAATTCATTTTGTCGTGCAGTAGGTTCATCTCAGAATGCAGCGCCAGGAAATGGAGATCAATCAGTATTCAATACAGGAGCGATTTGGAGAGCAGCTTTTGCAGGATCAGATATGACATTGATTGAATTCGATGATCCAATCGCTGAAGAAGCAGATGCATTTTTTGCAGGTTGGAATAGAGCGAATTCAACACCTTCAAAAGGAGTTGCTGTTCACCATCCAAATGCACAAGAAAAGAGAATTAGTTTTGAAGATAGTTCATTACAATTGACTGGATATTTATCAACCAATACTTCTAATAATGCAGATCACTTAAGAGTAGTTGATTGGGATTTGGGTACAACAGAAGGTGGATCTTCAGGTTCTCCATTGTTTGATGAAAATCAAAGAGTGGTTGGTCAATTGCATGGTGGTAGTGCTGGTTGTGGCAATGATTTATCGGATTGGTATGGTAGGATTTACACTTCATGGACAGGAGGATATACCGCTTCATCAAGATTAAGCAATTGGTTAGATCCCTTGAATACAGGGCAATTGACATTGGATGGCGCAAGAGCAAATTCTTGTTTGCTGCCTTTAGCACTTAATTTGTTGACAGAAGGAATTAACGTGTGTACAGGTGAAGCGCCGACATTTTCCGTAGAAATGGAAAACTATGATGCCAATGATTTTAATATCACTTTTGATGGATTGCCATTAGGAGTAACAGCTGATGTGGTTAAATCTCCATTAAGTGAAAATTCTTTAATCGATGTGGAATTGATGGGCTTTCAAAATCAAGGCGAATTTGTAATCGTGATGTATGTAGAAAATGAATTTCATTCAAGTCAAATTTCTATTCCGGTAACAATCAGCGGAACTCCTACAGCTACTCAATTGGATTTGCCTAACAATGGTCAGACGGAAGTCGCATTGACTGAAAATCTGACATGGATACAAAATGAATCTGAATACTTTTTTGTTGAAATTGCAACAGACGTAATATTCAACAACGTGATTATACAAACTTATGTGACCAACAATGTTTTCACAGTGACCTTGCCGAGTCCAAATTCATTGTATTTTTGGCGCGTCACAAGTATCAACAATTGTGGGGTAGGGCAGCCTTCTGCTATACGTAGCTTCACCACGATTTCTTCTGGTAATTTATCTATCAACAATTCGGTGCAAACAATTTGCTCGAATGGACAGCTAAATTTAGAATTACAAATTGCAAATTATTTTTCTATTAATCCTCTAAGTCTTTCAATTCCAAATCTTCCGACGGGAGTTACTTTTACGACAGATATTGATTCAATCGCTTCTGGTGATTTAGTTAATATATTGTTAGATTTTCAAAATGTATCAGCTGACCTGTATAACCTCAGTGTAGTGATTTCAGATGGCGACCTTGTTGATTCAGTGTATGCCACTATGATTGTGCAGTCCCTTCCTGACAGTCCTTCATTATTGTTCCCCGTCAATAATGAAAATGGAGTCACCTTAACCAATCTATCTTTAGAGTGGTTGGAAATGGATGATGCATTAAATTATCAAGTATTGGTTTCCCAGAGTGAAGATTTTGGAATGACAGAAATCGATGAAATGACTGAATTTCCATTTTATGAATCAGAATTAGTCTTACAATCTAATACTAATTATTTCTGGAAAATAGTCACTTACAATGAATGTGGAGAATCTGTTTCCCCGACTAGAAAATTCACAACAACAACTGCGACTAGTATTGACGAGACCGATTTAATTTCAATGGAGATTTTCCCCAATCCTGCAAGCAGCAAATTGCACATTGAAATTGATGAAGAACTTGTTGTTGACGATCTTTCATTGTTTTCTGTAACAGGACAAAAATTGACAGAGAATTTAAAAGGCACTTATTTTCAAACGATTGATGTTTCTAATTTCCCATCAGGCACTTACCTGCTTAAAGTCACTTCGAATGGGGCCGTTTACACGGAACGAGTCATCATACAACATTAAAGAAATATCAATCTAAGTGTTGGAACGAAGGCGAACTGCTTTATTGCGGTTCGCCTTTTTTCTTATTTTTGTGTTTTAGTTTTTATAGATTTACAATTAATCACTAATACAGATTGTATTCTAAAATGGAGCTGGCTTGTACTACAAAAGGGCTTGCAAATTATATGGAGGAAAAATTTATTGAGATATAGGCGAAAAACGTAAACATAGCCTTAGTTACGGTGAGCCTGCCTGACTGCGCCAAGCAGACAGGGCTTTTCAACGCAGATATCGATAAATTTTTCTCATAGATAACCGCCA